>JANMNK010000045.1:0-3471 GCA_031373875.1 Pirellulaceae bacterium
CTAACGCCCTTCGGTGAAAAAAGCACGTCAACAAAGGAAACTCTCCGATTGCCTCTTGGTCGCCGCAGAATCTGAAAAGCCGCTTTTGCCGTTCAATTAACGAATTGGGAAACTTGCGGTCGGATTTTCGCTCGAAAAGAACATCGGCAGCAACAAATCGGACTACGCGATGTCTAAGCCCATTTCCATCGAGCTTGGCGTAATTGGGCAAGCGGCGAATTTGCGAGGACTTCGTACCAAACCGTTAACATGGTCCCGTCTTCACATTCAACCGTCGTTGGATAACCAAGGTCTCCCGAAACTCCATCGCCAGAGATGATGATTGCGTCGCTCCAAGTTGTGCCTTTATCGCTGCTGACGCGAACTTGATTGCCCATCGGCTGACGGCGGTGTCCATACGACATCAATAAACGGCCGTCCCGCATCCGCAACAAATGCGAGGGTAGTCCCCAAACTCCAATTCGATGAGGAGTCGACCAAGTGAAACCGCCGTCTTCGGACTCCGACTGCAATGTTTCGTTTTGGTCTTGGGGGTTCTCGTTCCGAATATGGCAAATCAATCGCCCGTCTGCAGCTTGGACCAAATGTAGCTCATGGTAATTCTCTTCGGCGTCGCCATCGCGGACCGGGATAGTTGAAATCCAATTCCAATTGAGTCCATCGTCGTTTGACTCACAAACCCCTACGCGGCCATCGGCGAAAATGGCTTTGCCCGCAAACAGCAATCGACCTTTGTCGACTACGACGGGTCCGTGAGGGCTATTTACGGGAACGCGATAGCGATTCGACCAAGTCACGCCGCCGTCGGTAGATCGCAGCATGTAACAGCCCAATTCGTTTTGTCGCTCGGCTGGATTCAAACGGTGATGTACAGCTCGCCACTCGTCGACTAATTTCGCATCCGCAAAAGCGCCCGGCTCGCCAGGAAGAGCCGCTTCAGCACGCGCGAGCTTGGCCTCGTAAGCGAGCGATGTAAAGGTTGTCACCAACAACGAACCTTCCGCAGTTTCGACAATTCCGGCATCACGATCATCGATGGGGCTGTCGTACAACACTTGAGGCCAACCCCAAGTGATGCCATTATCTTTGGATCGCATCAACTCAAGCCGACCGAACGGGCAAATGTGCGTTTCGCGACCGCCCGAAAAAGCTAACAGCAACTCGCCATTGGTTCTCTGGGCTAACGTCGGCCAACCATGATAAAGCGGTGGTTTCCAACTGATTACCCGTGTGTCCAAAATCTCGATTCGCGGCGTTTCTTGGGCACGAGCGTTTCTTTTTAAAGCACCTGTATTCAGGCTTGCAAAAGTTGCCGCAAAAATAAAATCGCGCCGCCCGCAGACGTTTCCCATAAAGCCATGTCCCATAAAGCATTGCCTTGCTACCGGGTTACTGGTGATAGATATTACCGCTGTGCTGGTTTACCAGGGATAATTGGAATAACGATCGGAACAAACTATTTCGATTCGGACTCAGCGAATGTTTTGAATTGCTTGAGCATACGCATCGACTGGGTTTTAAACATCCATGGAGCAAACAAGCACATGAGTTTCATAAACAAGGTCGTTCCCCGAAACTCTGCCATCATGCGCCAGTGCGTACGATTGGAGCCAGCTTCCGAAAAGAAATTTTGCACGGAATTCCAGACGCCTTTAGTCTCATAGGTTCCCGAAAACTCATTTGGCAAATCGCGTTTTGTTATGGTTTCAATCAGCTCGCATTCGCTTCGGCCCATTCGATATCGAAGTTTGGATCTCGCGCCTACTTCGCCGGGGACACCCGAGATACTGGAAAACTGAACCAACTCAGGCTGCCATTTGTGCAGATTTTCGGGATCGTCAAATAACTTGACAACTTGATCTCTCGGTAAATCGACGTCTATCTCAACGGTGTATTTCATTTATCTTCTCAATCAATCGCGATCCCTGTGTCGCAATCGGACGAGCACGAATCGATTCACTGCTTTTTTAAATTCGAAACGCGAACTTCTCTCGCAGATCGCAAGGGGAATGATCGTGATCCCAAATGCACTTCGCGGTTACGCACGATCGTCAGTTCGATTCAACCGAATCTGAACCCGACCGTTTGGTAGCTGAAGACAGTTAATCTATTATTGCTCATGTTGATTAACAAGAAGCAGATGCGAAAACTCAGTGATTTGCATCCAATTCCGCTATGGCCGTTCGGAAAATCTCTGCCAATCGCAGTCCCGCCGCAGCACCGCCTATCAATTCGGTATGGTGAATCACGACCGTCTGCTCGACAGCTTTCCGACAATTCTCTAAAGGCCAAGGCTTCAGACATCGCGATTTTGGCCGCGATAAAAAACCCGGAAACCCCGCCCCGCATCGAACTCCTGCTGCCGTCAGCTTATCTATCAAGGACTCTCTAATTCCCGCTCTCGGCGAGTCATCAATGGAGACGCCCAATTTATAAAATGCTGGTTCCCAACCGTCACTCCAGCTTGTCGAACAACGAATCGAATTAATGTCGGAGACAGCGTCCTGAAAGGCTTGGGCGGCGACCCGACGTTCATGGTGCCACCTAGAAAGTTGTTCCATTTGTGGCAGCAACAGCGCAGCTTGAATTTCGCTTAAGGCAAAAGCATCGTTTCCTCGATCGCGAAAAACAGTCATTCGCTGCGCGATGCGAGCGCTGTTGGTCATCACCGCGCCACCTCGGCCTGCCGTCAAAAGTTTCGTGCCACCAAAACTCAAAACAGATACGTCACCCCAAGCGCCTGCAGGCTTACCGGCGATGTAGGCTCCCGGAACTTGGCAAGCGTCTTCGACAACGAACACTTGCCGTTCCGCAGCCCATTGGCAGATAGCTGGCATGTTGGCTAAGCAACCGTGCAGATGCGAAACCATGATCGCTTTCGGGAACGGTGGTTCGATCAGATTCAGATCATCCGTACTCGTTAACGACCAAGAGCCCGCCGAGACGTCGATCAAGACGGGCGTTGCTCCTATCATCTCGATGCTTCGGAAATTTCCCGGATAGTCATAACCGCAGACTAAGACTTGATCGCCTGGTTGAACGAAAAGCCCCCGCAGCGCCAGTTCGATTCCGAGCGTACCCGAACAGCAAAGCTGCACTTGCTCGCGTTCGAATGCTTGACCTAACGCGAGACCCAGTTGCTTAGTAAACTCGCTGTTGTACCCAGCCCACTTTCCCGCTCGGAGAACTTCTGTGAGATGTTTCGAAAATTGCGCGTCTTGAATGGGCCAGTCCATCAACGGTACGCCTCGTTGGCTTCAACGATACTAATGCAACTTTGAAATAGGTGAGTTATTTCGGACAGGGTTCTTTTCGACATTTTGGATGGCTTCGTCAAGGACTTGACTGCATGGGGAACACGGAGGATATTTTATTTGGAGCAAAACGAATGTCTGCGTTGCGAGAACGTTCGGTTTGATTTCTTAGCGAAGGAAAAACGAAAATGCCGCTGTACGAGTATACCTGCCAAAA
>JANMNK010000063.1:0-7036 GCA_031373875.1 Pirellulaceae bacterium
CCGCCAGCAAAGGCGCGAAGACCAGAGTCGCAGGCACAACACCCGTCCAAAGCCTCTGTTGCCAAGTCATTCCGGCCCATATCTTCGCAGTGTAGCCGTCCAATTCCGCATCGTTCAAACGCGTACGACTCTCACTTTGAAACCGGTCGATAATTCGCTGACAGCGTAGCTCGACGTCCTTCGTAGAATCCGTCCGCGACCAATCTGCCAGGTCGTTTTCATAATCGAATTGCTTGAGAAAATCAGCCAACGCCAGGTTGTTCACCACTCGTCCAACTTCGCCTCGACGGAATTTTCCTTGGATGGCATCCACAACGGCCGCTGACTTCTGCCCAAGCCATTGGAGTGGCGTAATTGCCGCTGCAGCATTGACCATCGCGTCCTTGGCACCGTGTATCCAACGGACGATGTATCGACTAGGACGAGCCCACCACGGAGCCGTCTTCTCTAAGCTTTTTGATATTTGCTGAACGATTTCGCGCGACGCATGAAGTCGTAGCGAAGTCTCGTTTGATTCGCCACTCTTTGGACCGCGTGAAAATTCAAAGCTCGCGTCGGCCATTAACTGAAAGACTCGCTTTAACCGGTCCTTTCGGTTTTGAAGCTCTGCATACAATTGCTCCAAACCTTTCTGCAGTTGGCTCGCAAGTCGCTGAGCCAATGCACTGCGGCATTCAGCCACCAAGCGTCCTCGGTCAAGGTGCTGCCCCAAGTTCAACAAGTAATGATCCGGCTCGATCGGGGCAGGGGGCTGAGGAACCGGTGGCGGCGCGATCTGAAAAAAAACAGGCAAGTTCGTCCAATCAGCTTGTCCGTCAGCATCGGGTGGCAAAGGAATTTTCTCGCGATCCAAAGGACCTTGAAAATTGTAAGCCATGTAGGACCGATCAAAGCCGATCGATTGATACGTCGACTGCACTTCGTCGGCAATTTCAGCGGATGTGTATCTTCTCGGGACGCGATTCACGATGACGATGCGGCGAACGCCCGGCATGTTGGTGCGGAGTGACTCCAGCAATTCGTTGAATTTCTCTTCATGCAAACTATTGCTGGCAACAACGGCCAAAAATGCCGCACACAGGTGCGAGGCTTTTATCAACATGGCAGAGCGCTGCTGAGCAACATGCATCGACCTTTCAGCAAAGGTGTCGGTCGTTGCACTTCGCGGCTGATCCTGCAAATCTGAAGGGAACATACCCGTTTGGATGTCGGGGCAATCCAATAACCCAATTCCTAACCGATCCAATTTCTCATCCGTTGCGATGAGCGGAATGCTTCGGGGATCGATGGTGTTCGAATCCGTTGTGGACGTAGGCAGAAAACTACGACCGTTGTATTGCTCGCGAGCGATTGTGATGTCGTCGGATAGCGACTCGGGCTCGCATCCGAACACAGCAACCAGTTGTTGCATGGCGGCATTCCAAGCGTCGGTTGATTTTCGCCAACTGGCTGGTAACCATAGGACAAATCGATGAGTTCCTTGATCGTTGGCACTGCCGATCAACACGCGTTGGCGACCTGCTTCGGACAGAAAACCCGCTAACAAGCTCGACTTACCTGCGTTCAGTAAACCCGTGATCGCGACGATTGGCGACTGCGCTGTTGTGTCGAGTGTCCGCAACTGCTGGTGCAAATTTTCGAACTCGGACCGCCAAGTCTTATTTGCGTCGACATTAGAATTCTCTCGCGCGACTCGGACGCCCTCAAGCAACTGCCAGCCCGAAACCGGTTCGCGCTGCGGCGATTGTTTCCACCCGAAGGGCAGCGTTCCATCCGCATTTTTCAGCAATCGGATTAGCTGTTCCAAAGGGTCGGACGTATCCACGCGCCACTCGCAGTTGCTTGATTGATTTAAGCTGGTCGTTCCCTACCAAATGAGACAAAGGGAATAAACCGACAGACTATTTCAATTTGATCAAAACGTAATGATTCCCATCGGAAACCTACCGTATCAGTGTACCTGCTTTATCGGAATATCGACAACGCCCGTTATCGACCGGCGGGGCGCTTTTCCATGGTCCAGCAAGATATTACAGATGGAACCGAATGCGGCATTTCGAACACTTTGCCGCAATTGCCATCGTCCGTTGAACGTCTCGCCGCTTTTGACGCGAGAACTTGAATAATCGGTACAAGCCGCAAATGTTCGCCTCCGAAATTCAAAATCATTAGAAACACCAACGGGAATTTTGGCCTGTCACCTTTTCATGAGCTACCTTTCCATGAACCCTCAATCTAGGAATCTGGGTGAACGTAAGGATGAGGCTCAGGATGAATGCACTGGGTGCCCGCAAAGCCCCTGAAATGGAATTTGGACGAACCTGTATCGCCGCAGGTGCGCGCCGTTCGGTTTGCGCATTCCTCATCGTCGTCTTGTCGATCGGTTTAATCGGCTGCCGAACTCTCGGGCTTCCTGCCATCGATCCCAGTGGCCAACGGATTTTCTTGCCCAGTCCTAATCGCACCGAAATTAATCGCGATATCCTGCCGGGTAACGATGGTTTGATCCCCAATCCAGCTTTCCCAACCCCAGTTTCGCCCCCACCTTGTATCCAAGGCACGACTGCACCGAACGTCCAACCGGTCGGTACGGGATTGCTCGCCAAACATGATCGTGGGAATTGCGGCCAGTTGATGATGACGCCAACAAAGATTGTCGCGCCGGTAGGTGGCGAAGTCCTGCTGCTGGCAGGCATCTGCGGCGAAGACGGTTACTTTGTGACAAAGGAACCGATCGAGTGGATGCTGACGCCCGAAAGCGTCGGGACGTTTATCGAAGTTGGTGACGATGCAAAGGGTAAAGCGTTGCGTTCGTGGCATGCCAAACCCAAAGTTGAAAAGCTTGACGTTGACTTTGCAAAAGGTCGAACCAGTTCGATCGAATCGGCAATTACGCGAGGCACCGCCAACCCCAAAGACGATTTGCCGCTCCGCAAAGGCCAAACTTGGATTACTCTTAGCAGTCCCGTCGAAGGCGTCAGTCGCGTAACAGCATTGGCTCCCGATAGCGAGCTTTGGGACAAGCGTCGGCAAACTGCAGTCATCTATTGGCTCGATGCACAGTGGGCTTTTCCATCTCCCGCAATGGCCGACAGCGGTCAACCGGTCACGCTCTCGACAACGGTGACGCGAAGCCGAGACGCTGCCGTGGCGGCGGAAGATTGGGTTGTGAAATATCGAATCCTCAATCCCGAAGTCGCCCGGTTCTTGCCATCCGGCGCGGAAGTAGCCGAAGCTCGGGTCGGAAAAGACTCGCGAGCTTCTGTGCAAGTTCAGCAGGTCTCGAATTTGCCTGGTACCGCGATAATCGCGATCGAAGTTGAACGCCCCGCCGACGCAACGGACAATATGCCCGCATTGCCATTGGGACGAGGTCAAACGACCGTCACCTGGAGTTCCGCTCAGTTGCTTTTGCAGCCTTCGGGCCCTGCAACCGTTACTCCAGGCGAAATCGCTAGTTACTCCGTCCAGCTCGGGAACACCGGCGACGTTCAAGCCACGAATGTCGTCTTGCAAGCCAACATTCCTGCGGGAGCCGAAGTCGTTGACGTGGTACCACCACCAGACAGCCGCACAGATCGCGCAATTCAATGGAACATCGGCACCATTCCAGCTCAACAGCAATTCGTCGGCAATGTGCAATTGCGAATGCTGGGACCGGGCGCTTCGGTGATCAGTTTCCAAGCCGTGGGTTCCTCGGGTTCCCAGACTGCACCGACTTTGAATATCGAGAAATCCATTCGTACGGAACTGATTCAGCCAAGCATGCGATTGCGCATTGCGCCGGAGAATAATGCAACGACCGTCGAAGTGGGTCAGCGTGTCAAATTCCTAATCGATGTCGAGAACAATGGCACCAAGACACTTGAAAACATTATCCTCGATCTAACAAGTTCTCCCGGACTGCAAGAAGTCGAATCGGGTAGCACGACGCTCAGCAAGCCTATCGGTCATTTAGGTCCTCAGCAACGGAATACTTTCGGAATCGTTTTCAATGTTACCCAAGCGGGCGACTTAGTTGCCGAAGTGAAAGGTCGTTTAGGGTCAAGTCCTACGCAAGCGGTACTTGCTCAGAATAGCGCCGCGATACGTGCTGTTCAACCGGTTCCGAAACGACCTGGACTGACCATCAAGATCAGCCCGAAAGACAATCGAACACGAGTAGCTGCGAATGGACGATTCGTGGTTGTTACAGAAGTTCAGAATACGGGCGAAGTGCCGCTTTCCGATGTGCAGATCGCTCTCCAATACAGCCAAGAGTTGTCTGTCGTAGGCGCTCCTAGTGCATCGGATGTTCCCAGCCAACGAAAACTGCTCTGGAGATTCCCATCGCTGCAACCCGCTGTCGGTGGTGGGCTGCCTGGCTCGATTACCGTCGAAGCTGAGTTTCTCGCAGATCGATTTGGCGGTCAAGGTATTATCGAAGCGAGTGTCGTTACCACCGAACAAGTTGCCGCAAGCGATCGACTTGCCATCACGGTCGACACCGCAAATCCAGTACTTCCCCCCGACGCCGGCGGCCCTGGCACCCCGCCCGTGTTGCCTGGTAATCCGGTTTTGCCAGGACGTGCTGGAAACTGGAAATTGCAAATTCGAGAACTTACAGAACCGGCAGTTGTCGGCCAAGACGCGCGTTATGAAATTGCCGTGCTGAACGATCAAAATTTGATTGATCAGAATTTGGTTCTTGAAATTCGTGTTTCCGACGAAGCGGAGATTACGAAAGTTGCCGCCGTCGGAACCGCTTTGGATAATCGGTTCATCGATGCACGACATGTGCGATCTGATCCCGTCCGTGAAGTCCGCGCGGGAGAAACCGTTCGATGGAATTTGTCCGTCCGACCCCGCATCCCTGGCCGCATGACGGTTCAAGCTACCATCGCCAGCGCCGGCCAACCCACGCCGCAGTCAACCAACGTCCAAACGGAAATTTTAGGTAATTGACGAGCCAGATTTCGTTGGAACTACAGGGGGAAACTGGCATTGGTTTGGTAAGAGGAGACTGGCAGTTAATGTACGAAATTGGGGTTTGGAGTGACGCTTTTTAAACTAACGGGCCGGAAGACCCGTTCTACGTTGGATTAAAGCTTGCGATTAAGCGATGATTTCTTTGATGGGTTCGACGTGTTCAACTCCAACCAACTTTTGATCCAGACCGCTATAGAAATACGAAATGCGATTGGGATCAAGGCCCAGTTGATGTAACACTGTGGCATGTAAATTCTTTACGTGAAGCGGTTGTTCAACGGCAACGGAACCTAGTTCGTCGGTACCACCAAAACTCACTCCACCCTTAATCCCACCACCGGCCATCCACATGGTAAAGCCATACGAATTGTGATCGCGACCAGTTCCTTGGGCATATTCTGCCGTTGGCTGTCGACCAAATTCACCACCCCAGACGACCAGTGTGGACTCCAACATGCCGCGCCGTTTGAGGTCCTGCAACAAAGCCGCGATCGGTTTATCCGTAGCACCCGCGTGATGGTTGTGGTTCTTTTCCAAGTCGCCGTGAGCATCCCAGTTGTCGTCATTATGCGACCCGCCGGAATAGAGTTGGATGAACCGAACACCTCGTTCGACCAAACGGCGAGCCAGCATGCAGCGTCGACCAAAATCTTCAGTCTTGGGATCGTTGGCCCCATAGAGTTCAAGCGTTTCTGCCGATTCGTCTGAGAAATCGACGACATCCGGTGCGGACTCCTGCATCTTGTATGCTAACTCGTAACTCGAAATTCTCGCGGCCAATTCGCTGTTGTCGATTCGACTCGTTAGATGCTGCTGATTCGCTTGTTTGATCGAGTCCAACAAGTCGCGCTGCATCTCACGCGTGACGCCTGCGGGTGGTTGCAAATCCAAAATGGGAGCGCCTTTAGTTCGCAAAATCGTTCCCTGATAACTTGCAGGCATATAACCGCTGGACCAGTTCTTGGCTCCGCTGATTGGTCCGCCGGTGGGATCGAGCATGACGACATAACCGGGCAAATTTTCATTCTCGGAACCCAGTCCATAATTGACCCACGAGCCCAGCGAAGGAGAACCGCTCAATATCTTTCCCGAATTCATCATCAACATGGCGGAACCATGAATCGGGGAATCGGCGGTCATCGAATTCAAGAACGCAATGTCGTCAACGCAGCCCGCGACGTTCGGAAAAAGATCGCTAACCCATTTCCCACATTCGCCGTACTGCTTGAATTTCCATTTAGGTTCAACGATTCGGCCTTGGTTGCGATGGCCACCGCGTCCAAACGTTTTTACTTCGACAGTCTTGCCGTCCATGCCAATCATGTTCGGCTTGTAATCAAACGTATCGATATGGCTTGGTCCGCCATACATAAAAAGGAATATCACCGATTTTGCTTTGGGAGCAAAATGCGGCTGTTTCAACGTTCTGGACAAATCCTCGTGACCAGCATCCTCGGTCGCCATAGCGCGTTGAAAGAAGCCGTCACCGAGCAGTCCCGATAAAGCAACTGCTCCGAAACCGGCACCCGATTGCCACAGGAATTCTCGTCGCGTCCGTCGACAAAAAGATCGACGACCATTGGTTGAATTATTTGAAGAATCGTTCATCGTCTATCTCATCAATCGAGGTATATGAATTCATTCAAGTTGAGAACCACCAAGCAGTACATCGACAAGGCGCGCTCGTCGTTCAGATTATATTTTTCTTGCATGGTTCGGATGACATCGTGAGCGATCTCAAGATCGTTGTCGTTCGACGGTCGGCAAAGCGCCAGTTCCACGATCTTTGCTATCTGACGATCCAGTTGATCTGGTAATTCCTGACGCACTCGCGCGGCCAACTTTGCGCTTTGTCGCTGCATGAACTGCCCGTTGAGCATGTTCAGAGCCTGTGCTGGCTGCGTCGTCAAAAACCGTGCTTCGCAACTGGAGTCCGTTTCCGGAAAGTCGAAATTGGAAAGCTCGGGCGGGATCAACGATCGCTTGATAAAGATGTCAACGCTACGTCGCGATTGGTCGCTCGGAGAAGAATTCCCCCACCCTTTACCCGGAACGGATTGGGTAGCTT
>JANMNK010000095.1:0-1955 GCA_031373875.1 Pirellulaceae bacterium
TTTCCCCCTTTCGTCCGCTCTCAAAGGACGTCCCCATTGCCAACTTGGGGTTGGGAGTACATCAGATTCAAGTTCGCGTTCGCAACGAGGCTGGCCATATCGATAAAACACCTGCAACGATGACTGTTCAAGTCCTTCCAGTCCCCCTTCAATCCAAACTATGGTTTCTGCCGTTACTCGCCACGATTTTCTTCTTGTTCTTGGGGCTCGCGATTTTCGCGACCATTAGTTGGCGGCACGCACAGCACCTGGCTGCTGGGCTACAGTTCGAAGTTGCCAAACAAACGGAACGGCTGAGTTCCAGCGAGCGCAAATACCGTTTACTTTTCGAAGACTCGCAGGATGCGATTGCGCTCTTTGGTTCGGACGGTGTGCTACAGAAATGCAATTCAGAAGCACGCAAGTTGCTGAGCATTTCCCCGGATCAAAATGTCTCCATTACGAACTTGTTTCCCAGCCCGGTCGAAGAAAAGAAATTTCAAGAAGAGCTTACGAGTAGAGGTAGCTTGCGCGGACTTCGCTTTCGCGTTCGGGGCGCGAACGATAAAGCTTTTGAAAGCTTATTGTCGGTCAATTCTTTGGTGGAAGATGACCAGAAATATGTTGGTCATCAAGTTATCATTCGCGATATTTCCGATCTAGTACAACTTCAAAAGCGACTATCGGAAACGAAGAAAATGGAGGCAATTGGTCGTTTGGCTGGCGGAATAGCTCACGATTTCAATAACTTTTTAGCCGTTATGATGTATGGCGCGGACTTGATCAAATTGACCTCGCAAGACAATCCCGCGATCGATCAAGGCGTGCAGATGATCCTAGATGCTGCAGATCGAGCCAAGACGCTTACATCTAAAATTCAAACTTTTAGTCGCACGCCTTCTATCAATACGGGAATCATCGATCCACAAATCGTACTTACGGGAATGCGAAACTTGCTATTAGGCGTTGTTCCTGCCAACGTCCAATTCCATTTAGAAATCGATCCACAACTAAGCCACATTTATGCGGACCCGCAACAGTTTGAACAGGTCATCATGAATCTAGTCGTCAATTCTTGTCACGCGATGCCCGATGGCGGTTCGCTCCGAATCGAAGCGACCAATGTACTCGATGAAAAACGATTGGACTTAACGACAAATGGACAACTCCAATCTTCGGCATTTGTTCGAATCTGCGTCATAGATACCGGTACCGGCATGGCACCGGAAATACTCGACAAAGTGTTTGATCCTTTTTTTACTACAAAGCCGCAAGGCCAGGGTACGGGCTTAGGCTTGGCGATTGTCTATGGTATTGTCCAGCAATTTATCGGACGAATCGAAGTGCATAGCCAAATGGGTGATGGAACTGTTTTCCAAATTGATTTTCCGGCACGAGAGAAACCTAAGCCCGATAATCGTATTGATCTGCCAAACCCGCCATCTTGTGCTGGATCGGAGTCGATTCTCTTGGTTGAGGACGAGAAGAGCTTGCGGGAATTAACGCGGCAATCGCTAGAGAGCCTCGGATATCGCGTCTTGCAAGCCGACAATGGTCAATCCGCTATTAACATCCTCGAAAATGAAAGCTCAGTAGACTTGGTAATTTCGGACGTTGTCATGCCAAATTCATCCGGGTTTGAGTTACACAGTTGGCTACAGCAAAATCAGCCCAAGGTCAAAGCCTTACTGGTTTCTGGGTATCCGCAGCCAAGCCAAGACGGACGTATTGATCAGTTTGACGTACCGTTTCTACAAAAGCCATTTCGCCCAAGTGAGTTAGCTGCTCGTATTCGAATGATTTTCGATTCGGAGTTAGTTTCGCCCAAAAATCCGACCGAAAACTCACTTGCTTTAACTGGCGATGCTCCCAAACAGGTGACTTTGAGGTAAAGCGTGCGAGTATTGATAGTTGACGACGAACGCATGGCCCGTGAAACATTAGAAGCGCTATTGTTTCGCGAAGGCTATGAATTG
>JANMNK010000096.1:0-3056 GCA_031373875.1 Pirellulaceae bacterium
TCCGGTGCGTTGACCAATCGGCTCGCCGTTGGGTGTGATGACGGTTGGCCTTGTCGGGTCTATCGCGAACGCATTCGCTGGGTAGTGCATGATCGAACCGTAATCGTACTGGCCTCGATCGTCACCGTCGGAAATATGCTGAAGGAAATTGTGCTCGGTTCCGCTTTGAATGTTACTAAAGTCGATTGTGACAAATCGATCGCGATCTTCGCGGCTCTGCTCATGCCAAAGCCCTACTGCATGCCCAATCTCGTGGATCGCGTTTCCTGTCGTACAATTCGGGCCGAGGGTTATGAATTGTTGACCGCCTTGACGCCCCACAGATGAAGAACAACCTGATCCAGGTCTGAAAGTGACATAGCTAGTCTGCGTGGTTCGCGGAATAAATCGGATTCGAGTCATTGAATGCCAGTGCGCGATCGCGTCGGTCACCCGATTTTGATTCGGCAAGGACGCGTCGATGGTAAATGGGACCTCGCCATTTGGCCAGCGGAATTCGGCTCCAGTTATGCCGATCGATTCAAGCCCAATATCATGCGAGGCCGAGATCTGTGCCAGGGAACCAAGGTCGATGTCGCCTTCAAAAATCGCGCGATCGTCAAGCACTGTAAATTGAACATGCCGATTCTGAAAAGTCGCGCCATGAATGAATCCGTCGGCTTTTTCAACGCCTGCAAGACTGCCGGCGGTTTCAACATTGGCTCGAGCAACTGGCTGTTCCGGAGTGTCGTTGGCGACCATTTCCGCTGCCGTCGCTTGTGTCTCTTGAAGCGACTCAACCACGTTTTCACCATGAATTGTTCCAAATTGGTCATGCCGTTTGAGCCAAGTTAGACGAGCCAAGCCGCCCAGCATATCTTCAATATCCGATATGGGCTTCATAAAGGTATGCCATTTATCGGGCACCGTGAACTCTAATTGGGATTGCGATAGATCTTGTTCGAGTACAAAACCATACGCCTCTGGACCATTGGCGCCTTTGGCCACAATGACTTTCCAAAACTTGCGAGGGATTTGCACACGAACTTCACCGTGATCGTCGCGTCCTACAAATTCTGGATCGTCGTCCGCTAGGACTGGTCCGGAAAATAGGATAACCGTCTCCGCCCCAGATTGCTTTTGGACCAAGTTTTCAAGATCGCCCCAGTTGTCCTCACCTAAAGCGCTTCGATTGAACGCTGCCGTCTGGGGTGAACAATTCGTCGTATGAAAAGTGTCACCGTTGGCTTTGCGAAGGTCGTTGAGAGAGTTTCCCCAACAAACATCGTCCCTGCGAATGAGATGTCCTTTGTCCCAATTAGCATTGTCCTTTGTAAAAAATACATCGGGCAATTGATGATCTTCTAGGATACGGGGATCGGTAACCCATTTTTCGATGTCCCCCTCCTCGAGACCGGTAAGTTCGCGGCGGGTTGGTTTTCGACCATCGATCAATCGCGAGTCTTTTCGCCAGTCAACGTTTGCCGCTGTAAAAAGCGCGAGACGCCGCTTTTTGTGCATGACAAGTGAGAATTTATGATACTTCAATTCCACTGTCCCATCGTCAAGCTTGGCGGCTACACGTTTTCCTGCCGCAGTCAAAGTGAGAAGCGGTACTTCTTCGTCATTATCGAGCTTTATGAAACCTGGTTGATAGCCTTTACGTTGGTTAAGCCTGCCAGCGATGAAAGGTTCCTTGAGTCCCTCCGTTACAGCAACATCGGTGGCGATTGTCGCGTTGGCAGCAGACGCCGCTCCGCCTAGGGATACCGAGATAGTTAGTGGAACTGTAAAACACATCGTTGATGGATTCAGAAAAGAATTAGCAGGTGCCTGAGATGGCCCCGACGCAATCTGTACGTTGGGGACAGGCGATGGTATTACAGGAGGAGCAGGCGATGGTCCCGCGAGCGGCGTTTCGGGATCGGCGATGCGCCACGCAGACATCCATTCGTCTGTTGGCGCGACGCTGCTGATGAAATTCAGTCCTGCATCGACGACGCGACTGTCGCGAGCGAGTTCATAGGTCGGAACACAATAGTTGGCTTTGAGGTAAATTCCGGCGAAATGAAGACCGACAATGTGCCCCGTGGAAACATCGAGAATAGCTGAACCAGAGTTACCACCCAGCGTTGAACTGTCGTGAGTCATCGCCTTTACCGGATGCCCGAAACTATTGATCGCTTCACGAGACCGGATGCGACCTGGATGCAAACGCTTGACGTTGTAGACGCTCTGAAAAATGCGATCTTGCAGAGCCAGATCATTGCGTTCGTCACGTGCGGGATAGCCAATGACCACAATGTCTTTCCCTTGCAGTTCGTCTGGCGAAAGAATCGACAAAGTGAGTTTGGCATGTCGAGCGGGAAGTCCATCCACGCGAAGAATTGCCATATCCCAGTGAGGATGAATCAAAACGATATCGCGGACACGAAGATTGACAGAAGCATCAGATCCCGTTTCGCGTTTGAAGTCGATAGCAGCCGATTGACCAGGGCGAAACGCCAGATTTTTGTTTCCCAGTCCTGTTGCGAACAATTCACCGACGTGACGGTTAGTCATCAGCAAATTGTCACCGACGACGAACCCAGTTCCACCATATGGAATCCAAGGGCTATCGGGCAACTCGATTCGACCTACGGATGGAATCGCCGCTTCGATTTTCCGACGGATTGGGTCGCCTGCAAAATGGGTCCAGGGAGTAGGAAGATCTCCAAAGCTATCGTTCTGAATGAACACTACCGGCCGCTCGCGAGGCAAGACTATCGCCTCCAGCCCGAAAAGTTCGGAGTCTGACAATTCTTGTTCCCGAGTCACTTTGAGTACTCCGCGAAGAGAGTCTTCAAGCAATTGGTCGCTAGTACCAGTATTCATAGACTCTAAGCCACCCACGTTCGATTCAGGCTCTCGAACAAGTGTCTCGATATTGCCGTCGTCAGCAACTTGCGCAAGCATCTTTTTAAGCCGAAGAGCTTTCTCTTTGCGGTCCATGGTATCAATCTCCCAACCTTGGTTTTGGATTAGTTTTCAAACGTAGAGGAATCGCTTATCGTCCAAGCCGAAGTCTCATGGACGTC
>JANMNK010000104.1:0-2636 GCA_031373875.1 Pirellulaceae bacterium
CGACGCAGGATGTTTTTCTTGGCATGCCGCAAGCAGTTACCGAACCGATCTTTAATGACCATTTCGGACAGTGGCAATCGCTGGTGAATCATCAGCCGACTTCGATTTCCCTTCGATCGCCAATCCGCCTATTGAAGCCAGTCGCGCCTGCCGCCATCCTTTGATAAACTGAACCGGCTGAGTCGTACTTCCGCAGTGCTCGGCACGGTTATCAAGCCGTGTCCCTTCATCCGCCCCCACGGATCGAGGAACGCAGCCTTCGGTTTGAGATGGCCAGCACCGCCTCGTGCGAGTACGGCAGATCGACCGAGGCGGTTCTTGCATGGATGCTCGAGGTGGAGAATCACAGCTTCGATATTTCATTTCAATTTAGAAGTCTCGCTTAGAAGACTTAATCGTGTGTTGGATTCGTAGAGGACTTTCCCCCGATGTACATTTCGCGAGAGATTTGAGAAGCCGCCATGTACATTTTCACGAGGCTGGATGAAAGCCTATGGTAAGTCGAGAGACTCCTTGAGACAGTCGTTGACCTTTGCCATCAAATCCGCCGGAAGTTGACCAATTGTTCGCAAGATCTTCTGCTGATCGAGCGTGAAAAGGTTTACACAGTTCACTGCAGAGTTCATTAGCAGGCCGGTCTGCTTCCCTTCGATGGTCGTTATGTCGATGAACAACTGCGTCGGCTCAGTAAGCGCTCGCCGCGTCCTAGTGGTTATCATGACGACGATAGTATTGGTTAAACGCAGATTATCTCTGTCATTCTGCAAGACCAATGCTGGTCGGACTTTTGCAGCACTACCAGCAGAGAAGGGAAAGTCGACGAGCACGACGTCTCCGCGTGAAACGCTCATGAGGGACGGCGGGGATCAAGTGCATTGTAGGCGTCCATCTCGGGATCGTCCCATCCCTCCCGGCTAGCAACTTCATCCGTAAATGGATAGGACTCACGAACTTCAAAGTCATCTTCTTGGAAAAGCGCCCGGTAACGTCGGTACACATCTTCTCGCATCAGAATATATGTAGTGTTGGTGGCGGGATCGACCAATGTGACCGGTCCCCGGTCTTTAGTTTCGTGGATAGCCTGCCGCTGTTCTTCGGTAAGTTTCGGAGTCATGCTATTACTATAACACAAATCTATCAGGAAACACTAGTTCCGCAGGTCGTTAAGGGTTTCATGCACTTGGCTTGTCGATTGATGGTTTGCCAGCGAAGTTTTGCCAGCGAAGAGAGTGCAGGTGTGCATTGCATCATCGAATGGCGATCCTTCGCGCTGCCCGTTCAGCGTCTTGCTCTTTTCGGACAAAATAAAGTTCGGTCGTTCTCACATCAGAGTGGCCTGCGAGTTCGCGGGCTTCGTGAAGTTGGGCTCCGTTTTGGATCGCATTGTTCAATGCTGTCTTGCGAAGGCTATGAACCCCGATTCCCCGGCTACCGAGTCGCTCCGATGGTATATCAGCATCCCTGCAGTATTTCTTAACAATCCGCCAGACAGTCGCTCGGCATAGAGGAAACGCCAGTAGAGAACGGCCGTCTGGCGAAAACCGGCGAAAAAGCGGACCCTCACGGTCATCAGCGATTTGGGCCGCTTCGAGGTAGGCAAGGATCGAGCGGGTTGCTTCCAGAAGGATCTTCCGCTGCTTTTTGCCGCGTTTTTCGGTCACGTTGAGGAACCATTCCGTTCCATCGAATTCCAAGTGACCGACTTTGGCCCGCGTCATGGCAGACACTCGGCACGCCGTAATAAATAGGGTGTGCAGCAGTGCTCGGTCACGCAATCCCCGCAGCGTGCTCGTATCAGACGCATGCAAGAGTCGAACGGCTTGCTTCTCCGTGAGTGCTGGCGTCGTGTTCTTCTGCACGCTTGGCGATTCGACCGCCGCTATATCTTGAGCGACCTCCCAGGGTATCATTTTCTTGGCAGCAAACTGCCGGTACGCACCACGCAACACGGAGAGCTTTCTTGCGACAGTAGCGCCCGCGAGTCCCGCGTCTCGGAGAGCCGCTTTGTATAGCCGAACGTGATCTCCCTTCACTTCGAAAGGTTCGATTCCTAACCGATGCATATGTGCAGTGAAATCGCGGATGTCCTGACCATACACTGCTAGGCTTTGCTTGGATTGCAACACATCGCAGACCCAAGGTACGAGCGCCTGAACCGGATGCGTTGCTTGATCCGCCACAACCGGGAGCATCTGTCGAAGAAACGCTTCAACCTTTTCCTCATGACTTCCAAACGGCACAAGGCGGGTATTTACGCGTTCGGTCAAATGCTTCAACGAGTGATCATTGACATGTTCGTTGCCGGTGATGCAATCACCATTTGTTGCCACTCAAGAGGAAGGATGGTTTTGTAACACATTAGCACGCAACCAAAAGCACATTATGTTGCGTGGTGCAAACTGTCGAGTGGAATGGCTTGACTGGTCTAAATGATATTCCGAAATGCACTACCCATCACGTTGCTTTTCGGACCATCGCCATATCGAACACAAGAGAACATTTTTGATTGCCAACGTCAATTCTACCGTCGTGCTTGATTTGAAAGCGGCTAGATAAACATTTCGGCCGAGCGCGAAAGAGCTGCCACCGTGCGTTCCACCGTTTTTACGGTATTGAGGAAAATGACGTTGATGCGG
>JANMNK010000122.1:0-6264 GCA_031373875.1 Pirellulaceae bacterium
TCGATGGCGATGTGGCGCGATTGAATGGACTTTCCCATTGCCGAGTCGATAGAGGCGCGTTCGAATAATTTCCTGGCTGGATGGGCGTTGTCGTGTATCCGTTGGTGGGTACCGAAGCCCTGCCTGTTGGAACTGAAGCCGTCGAGAAAGGTGTCTGAGACGCTGGCGGTGTGTAGCCGGTAGTTCGCGCCGTGTTGTTTCTTCCCGTGTACGGTTGACTGCGCTGGTAATTGGCCATGAAACTTGCATCGAAATTTGCATAAATATCCGATCGGTTTCGAATGACAAATATGTGCTCGTCGCTTGTTCGGTCGGAATTGTCGAATGCACCTGTGATAATCGTATGGCCGTCGATCAAAATTACTTTGGTATTGGGTAGCGTTCGGTCGGCGTTTAATACGGTTCGGATGTTCGCATTGGCAAGGTAGTTTGCCGCCGAATTCACGTCGGCTTGTTGACTTGCATCCATGACGACAAAGACTTCGACACCTCGACGTCGTGCATCGGCCAGTGCTTTGACTATTGGCTCGGAGTGAATCGAATAAGCTTGAACGAGAATTTGCCTCTGTGCGCGTGCAATCTCGTTTGCCACTGCTCCGGCACTTGCCGTTGCTCGATATACAAATGCTTGGACATCTCCGGTGACTGCGGGTGGCGACGTCGTTGGGATGCCAGAATATGAATTCGTTTGCGAGGGGAGCGTCGTCGGAAGGCCACCTGTGTAGTTGACCAAATTACCCAGAGCGTCGCGGGCGATTTGTGCGGTCACTTGACCGGCACCAGGTAGATTGACACCCAAAGGAGAAGTATAGTTGGTTGGACTATTGGAAAACGTATCGGTTGTTTGGGTAGGCACGCCAGAAAACTGCGACAGGAAATGGTATAGGCTAAGGAGGGTGGCAATAGCACCTGTACCCATCAATCCGTATCGTTGAGCGTCGTTGCGCTGAATCTGCTGTCGTCGCATTGCCAAACTCCGTTTTGGCCGGACCTCATCGGACTGTTTGTAGAATTATCGATCCCACAACAAAGCCGTTCCACCAATTTCATTAAATCGCTATTTTTGCGCGAGACGGCAAGATAGGAAAAACCAGTCGCTTGGCGGAAGGCCAATCGAACACGCATTTTGATTAGTTCACGAATTTTGAGCAGATTGGGTTTTGCAAGCTATTTCGAAAAACTTGCAATCGCCGCCAACAGGAGAAATCGTAAATGAAACGCCGCCGATTAGGCCGAACCGGATTGGTTGTATCCGAAGTTTGCATGGGAACAATGACGTTTGGTCTCCAATGCGACGAGCCGACGTCGTTTGCGATTCTCGACCACGCATACAGTTGTGGCATCGACTTTTACGATACGGCCGAAATCTATCCGGTTCCTCCTAAAGCAGAATTGGTCGGACGCACGGAAGAAATTGTTGGCAAGTGGATGCGGACCAAGGCTCGGGAATCTATCTTGATTGCGACCAAGGTCACCGGCCCCGGACACGGTTGGTTTACGCCTCCCGTACGCCATGGCAAAACCGCATTGGACCGACGACAAATCAAGCTGGCCGTTGAGGACTCGCTACGTCGACTACAAACCGATTACATCGATCTCTATCAGACGCATTGGCCCGATCATGGGATGCCTTACGAAGAAATACTTGGCGTCATGACCGAGTTAATACAGCAAGGCAAGATCCGTGCTGCGGGCTGCAGTAATGAAACAAGCTGGGGACTGATGAAGAGTCTCTGGCAATCGGAACGCAACGACCTCGCCCGGTATGAGACGGTACAGAACAATTTTAGCTTGATCAATCGCCGCTGTGAAAGCGAGCTTGGTCAAGTTTGCCGTCGCGAGCAAGTCAGTCTGCTTCCGTATTCGCCTTTGGGTGGCGGCGTCTTGAGCGGAAAATACAACGACCGCGTCCCCGACGGTGCCCGCTTTGCAGATTACTTGATCAACGGCGGCGAGCGGCAAAAACGAATGGCCCATCGCTTTGTGAACCCGCGAACCATCGAAGTCACCCGCCGCGTGGCAGCAATCGCCCAAGATATCGGCACTTCGGCGACGGTGCTCGCGCTGGCCTGGAGCAAGCAGCACGACTTTGTCGCGTCCACCATCGTGGGCACAACCAGTTTGTCCCAGTTGCGAGAAAGCCTATCCGCTGTCGACCTTGTGCTGGAACGAGAAACTCTAGCACGACTCGATGCAATAGAAGAAGAAGTCCCTAACTCCATGAAAGAAGATGGCTTGCGAAGGCTGTAGTTCATTCACGTGACAACGTTTTGAATGAATACGACATTTCCTGGCCGTTTCGCTCCACTTGAAAAAGTAACTTTCCTCTTCGGTAAACTTCGATGCACAACTCATATCAAGCTTGGTCGCTGCACCAGCAAGCAGAACAGTGCAGCAACTTGCAACGATACGATCAGGCGGTCGAACTGGCCAAGCAAGCTTTGGCGATTGATCCGAACTTTGCCCACGGTTATGGTTCGATGTGTCGCGCCTACATTGGTCTCCGGCAATTCAAAAAAGCCGAGAAGACGGTGCGACGAGCTTTGGAGCTACAGAGCGAAAACGAGTGGTTCCTTCGCATGCTCGCCATCAGTTTGCGATTTCAAAAACGGTCTCGCCGCGCACTCGTTCCGGCGCAAGACTGCGTTCGCATCGCACCGATGTCCGCAGAAGCCCACATTGAACTGGCGGCATGTTTGGTCGAGTGTCGACGATTTGCAAAAGCCCATCAGCATTTGGACAAGTCGCTCGAATTGGCTCCAACCGATCCCGCTGGCCATTTCGCCAAAGGTTATTTGCTGCTCAGGCAGAAACACTGGCAATTGGCGGAACGCGAGTTTCGCGCGGCGCTTCGGTTAGACCCGATGGATCCGCTCACGCTGAACAATTTAGGGGTCTGCCTCAATAACCAGAAGAAATATCAGGATGCGGCACTCGCCTTCAAATCGGCCGTATTGCTTGACCCGAATATGAAACTGGCAAAACAGAATACGTTACAAACGGTCAATCTGATGAAGTCCGCAACACCGGTCAAAACAGCACTAGTGATTCTGATTTTGACCTTTGTGGTAGTCATCCGGTTCACCGTCAAGGAAGATACGGATCCCAATCAATCAGACGTTTTCGCCAATGCGGTGGCAATATTCGTTCTTGTATTCGCTTTCGGTATCCTGTTCTTGGGCTTGATGCACTTTTGGTATCGCAGAAGGATCCACAAGCAAATCGAAAGCGAAGACCCCGAACTACACGAACTGTACAACCGCATCAAGAAGCACGGCTAAGCACCATTCTTCCAGGCGCGAAGCAATCAGTCCGATTCGATCGACAGAGCACTTTCCAAGACGGGCTCGCGGGTGTCGTACGTCCGGCCTGTCTTGTTGCCTTTTCGGTGATCGTCCAACGCAATCTCATACAGTTTCTGGCCCCAAGGCGTTGGGTAATTTGATGTAATGCAAGCTTGGCATAGATGATCGCTGGGCAAATTGATCGCACGAGCAATCGCATCCACAGGCAGATATCGCAACGAATCGCAATCGAGTTGCTTGGCCATTTTCTGTTGGCTCGCTTCGGTCAGTACACCATCTTCCAAAAATTGGGGGGCGAATAACTCATCGACAGTCGACATGTCGATGCCGTAGAAACACGGTGAAATGATCGGTGGGCAAGCCACACGGACGTGAATCTCGCTGGCACCGCCTAGTTCGCGAATCCGCCCAAGAAGCACTTTCATGGTCGTCGAACGGACGATCGAATCTTCGACCAAGATCACGCGTTTACCTTCGAGCACTTCTCGCAACGGCGTGTATTTACTCGAAGCCTTCTGCTTGCGCGCTCGGTTGCCTTCGATAAACGTACGACCACTGTAACGATTTCGAATGAGACCTTCGCGGCACGGCACGCCTAAATGGAATGCCATCGAGTCGGCGGCAGCTTTGCTCGTGTCAGGGACGGGAACGACGATTGTGTTTTCATCGATAACGATACGCGGGTCCCTCTTTTCGAGTTTCGCCATTTCCTCGCCAAGCCTTGTTCGCGACAGGTAGACGCTACGATCGTCGATCGTGCTGGCTACGTTTGCGAAATAGATCCACTCAAAGAAGCAATGCGCCGGATTGACGACATCGGCATATTTTTCGATCTGAATGCCTTCGGGAGAAACAATGATTGCGTGGCCAGGTGGCAGTGATTTGATCGAGCGACGATCAAAAGACAAATTGAGCAGCGCGACGCTTTCGCTAGCCGCAGCAAACAAGGGCCCTTCGATTGCGTAGCACAGCGGCTTGTTGCCGAGCGGGTCACGAGCCAACAGCATTTGACCTTGCGCGTTGAGCAGCGCCAGGGAATACGCGCCGTCAAAATTGGTCGCCGTTGCACGAAAGACATCGATCAGCGGTCGCGTGGACGGGCCGGTCGAAAGCTCGCGTCCCAACTCGTGCATGATGATCTCGGTGTCCGTGTCACGCGCCAGATGATGGTTGCCGTCCTTGGTCAGTTTGTCTCGCAGTTCGCTATAGTTGGCGAGCTGGCCGTTGAAACAAAAGCTGAACCATTTATGTTTGTGGATGTGCTGACGCTCGAACGGATGAGCATAGCTGCGATCGTCTTGACCGCATGTTGCATATCGAACGTGCCCGATAGCGGCGTTGCCAGCGTAATGCTTCATCAGCGATTCGTGCTTGCCGCGATGCGACAAACGAAAAACTTCGCTGACCGGGCCAATGTCTTTGAGCGTATCAAGCAACAACGAGCGGTTGGGGTTGTAGGTCGTCATCCCCGCTGCCAACTGGCCACGATTTTGAATATCCTGTAGCATCCGAGGCAACAAGTTCGAAATCTCGTTGGGCCCGCCTTCCGGGCAAAGCCGGCTGTGCTCGCGGCCCGGGAGATGATAAATAGCGGCAACTCCGCACTCGTGGTTCAGTTCGCTCATATTATGAAAAGCGGTCCTTGCGGCGACAAAAAGGTATTGTTGCGAAACCGTCCTCAGTGTACCTACCCGAACGCATTCCGAAAACCGCCAGGGTCCTTTGCGATAATAGATTGTGCAAACCAAGCATGAATAACCAATCAACTCGTCAACAATTTATCGAAGCCGCAGAAGTATGGGTTGTCAAAGTCGGCTCCAGAGTCTTGACCGGCACCGACGGCAGACTCGATCGCAACCAAATCCAACGCCTCGCCACCCAACTCGTTGAGCTTGCTAACCAAGGTCGCCAAGTGGTCCTCGTCAGCAGCGGAGCAGTGGCTTCGGGTGTTGGTCGACTTGGACTGCCGGGTCGCCCCACCGACTTGGCTACTTTGCAAGCGGTCGCGGCAATTGGCCAAGCTCACCTAATCCAAGTATACGAGCAAACTTTTTCGGAACACAATCGGCACGCCGCCCAAGTCCTTCTGACAGCCGCCGATTTGTATGACCGGAAAGCTTACTTGAACGTGCGCAACACGCTGCACGCTCTTTTGAACATGGGTGCTATTCCGATTATCAATGAAAACGACACTGTCGCCGTCGACGAATTGAAGACGACCTTTGGCGATAACGACCGATTGGCCGCCATGGTGGCAGGGCTTTTTAGTAAAGCAATGTTGGTTATCTTGAGCGATGTTCGAGGACTCTTTGACAGAGACCCTGCCGACCCACAAGCACAAGTCATCGAGACGGTATCCAAAGTCGACGCAAGCGTCGAAGATTTAGTTCGCGATCGCAACACGGGAATCAGCAAAGGCGGCATGGCCAGCAAGCTCGCAGCGGCACGCTTTGTGAACAACAGTGGCAACCCCGTCATCATCGCATGGGGCCGCGAAGAGAACGTCCTGCCACGCATCGCCAGTGGTGAGACTCTCGGCACGCTGTTCCTTCCTCAAGCTCGCGGACTGGCCTCGCGCAAGCGTTGGATAAGTTTTACAACCCAATGCTCCGGCTCGCTGGTCGTCGATCAAGGCGCGCAGAAAGCCGTCTGTGAAAAGGGTACGAGCTTGTTGGCGATCGGCATCCGCGATGTCGTCGGAAATTTTGAACAAGGCGATGCGGTAACGATCATTGGCACTAGCGGTACGGAGTTCGCGCGCGGATTGACAAACTACAACGCCGCCGAAATCCGCCAAATCCGCGGCTGCCGCTCCGAGCGCATCGCCGAAATCCTAGGTCACTGCCCCTACGACGAAGTCATCCACCGAGATAACTTGGCATTGTCGGAAGCGAAGAAGTGATCCGTAGGGTGTGTGAAGCGGGCGGCATTGAAATTGCGTACTGTTCTCTTGCCAAAC
>JANMNK010000139.1:0-4187 GCA_031373875.1 Pirellulaceae bacterium
CTGACAATCCGTGAGCCTTCGAACTTGAAATAGAGGATACTGGGAGATTATTGAGCAAGGATTACAATACTGCGGCTCGCCAAAGGAGAACGCCGGGGTTTTGCCCGAATTCCTTATTCCGAATTGCTTATGCCGAATCAACTTCCTCCGATCGCCGCGCGATTTCATCGATTCCTTTTTGACGAAACGCGTGGGACGGCCAAGAAAGTCGCTTGCGTCCCGAATTTACCAGAAGTAGGGTTCGGCGTTGACGAATAATAAACTTTCCACCCCACACTCTATTGTACTGTGAAAAAATGGTTCAATTTCCCAAGGTCCTTTTGTCTGTTGCGGTGACATTTCTATCGTGGGGAGCCTACGGCGTCCTGCTTCATAACGGCAAGAACGCGATGGGAGAAAGCTCCCTTAGGCCGTTTGTTGCTGTGGGAGTGGCCTACTTTTTCATCGCCGTTGTCGGCTCGCTCGTCTTGCTCATCCGCAAGCCAGAAAAAGGTAAATGGACGTTCGCTGGTGCGGCCCTTTCGATTTTTGCAGGAAGCATCGGCGCACTGGGTGCTCTGGGCGTGATCTTGGCGCTCAAATACAAAGGCAGCCCGATGTATGTCATGCCGCTTGTGTTTGGCGGAGCGCCTGTCGTCAATACGCTCGTCACCAGTTGGCTTGGCAAGACGTTCAAGCAAATCAGTCCCATGTTCATCGCGGGACTCGTCCTGGTGGCGTTAGGCGCAGTAGGCGTTCTCGTCACGAAACCTGGCGCCCCAAAACACGCTTCTGCGGCTACGTCCCACAGCGTTGACGACTCAAAATCAACCGCAGATGAATCCAAATCAGCCGACGCTGCCACCGGAAAAGAAGTTGTCGAAAAGGATGCCAGCACGAAGGGTGAAGGAAAGAGTAATGCCGAAACTAAGTCGAAGTCTTCCGAAGCAGCATCGACAGTAAAGGAAACTAATGAAACGAGCAAAGATCTCGTTACGGAAAAATCAGTTGTTCAAGCCGACCCGTTAAAGATCACTTTGTCCATCATCATGGCGATCATATGCTGGGGTGGGTATGGCCCATTTTTGCATCTTGGCCAAATGAAAATGGCTGGCAGTCGTTTGCGTCCGTTTCTATGTGTCGGAATAGCCTACTTCTTTATCGCTGTTGCAGTACCATTGTTGTTATTGAACTACCTGCCTGATCCCGAGCCAGGCAATTGGGGATTCGGTGGGTTCATGTGGTCGCTGGCCGCTGGCGCTGCTGGAGCGATCGGAGCGTTGGGGATCATCTTTGCATTCAATTTTGGCGGCAAGCCAATTTATGTGATGCCGCTGATCTTTGGATTTGCGCCAGTTGTTAATACGTTTCTAACCATGGCATTGAGCAATGCCTTTGATCAAGTCAGCGTTTACTTCTTGATCAGTTTGGCGGTTGTAATCGGCGGTGCAGTGACCGTATTGATATTTGCTCCCCGAGGTCAGCCACATGCTGCACCACCCAAAACGGAAGGTCCATCGAAAGAATCTGATAGCTATCCCTACGATCGGAAATTGCCTTGGGGTAATCGCGACTCGCAAGAACCCGGTCCAATCGGAGAATCGACGGGCTCCAATCCGCTAGTCCCACCCAATTCTTGACCATCGGTTGCGCATTATATTCCAAATCCTGTTGTCACTCGTTTTGCTACGTCATTGTAGTTCGCGAATCGGCAACAACTTCAAACTGAGATAGGAAGTAAATTCAAATGGTACGAACCGCAAGTACGATGTTGCCTTTGGGAACATCTGCCCCCAAGTTTTCATTGCCCAACATCGATGGCAAGACAATTTCGCTTGACGATTTCCGTAGTAAGCCGCTAGTGGTCATGTTTATTTGCAACCATTGTCCGTACGTGAAACATGTCGCTCCCGAATTGGTGCGCATCGTTACGGATTACAGTGGGCGTGGTATTGCATTTGTCGGCATTAGCTCAAACGACGTAACTAGTCATCCAGAAGATTCACCGGAAAAGATGCGCGAAGAAGCCAAAGTCCAAGGCTATCAGTTTCCATATCTTTATGACGAGTCGCAGGAAATAGCCAAGACTTATCAAGCTGCTTGCACGCCGGACTTTTTTGTCTTCGATAAAGACCACCGCTTGGTGTACCGCGGTCAAATGGATGACAGCCGGCCAAAATCGGACAAGCCTCTAACTGGCAGCGACTTGCGCGCTGCAATCGACGCTGAATTGTCCGGCAGTAAACCCAATGAATTGCAAAAGCCTAGCATTGGCTGCAACATCAAATGGAAACAAGGCGACGAACCACAGTACTTCAACCCGTCCGGCACTGCCTGAAATATTGTGAAGCCAATTATGCAGTTCTGAGCAAATCGATTACGTTCAATTTCGATTTTAAAAAGTCTAATCGGTCGTTGCACATAGAACGTGCAACGACCGTTTTTTTATGTTGCTCTGTTTGTCTAATGAATTATTTAGTTACGGTACCGTTCGAGTCGCCGTACCTTTTGCACTCGCGTTCACTGTAACGATTCCCCGATTCGAGTTGAGTCGTATGACCAACTCGTAGCGGTTGAATCGACTTGACCAAGTCAACGTGCCAGTTCCTGTGACGGTTAGAGCTGGTGTAGGCTACAGCGAGCTCTTCGCATACGCTCTCAGCTCTTTCTTTGAAGTCCTGTAAGTCGCCGAAGTGATGGTGACTGTGTTGGGTGGCGGCAGGTTCGGATCATGCTCCTCAGCGAATAATCCGCGTGTTTCGTGACTTGCGTACAACGTTAATCCCTCCAAGACAAAATCTGCGATGCCCACCCCGTTGGGGATCGAAGGTACTGGATCGGGATCAAAAAATCCGGCTGGAGTGAGACTCGTCCGTGTTCGGAAATCAATAACGTCTTTTCAATTGCAAAATTTATCGACGGGCAACAAGGTCCGATGAAGAACGCCAAAAGCAGAACGTGTTTCTTGAACGCGTCGCGAAAACGATGGGGATGGTGGGTTCCGAAAAGATGAAAAAGGCGAGATAAAAAAGGCAGGCCCTCCTGATTGCGAACTCCAAACCGGCGTTTGAGGGTCCGATAATGTGTGGGAAAGGGAGTCCGCCACTTAGTACATCCACACCGAGTTTTTTTAGCCATGATCTTTGCGCAAATAATTCTCACAAAGGTTTTTCGCCAAGTTTTTGCAAATTCACTGTGGCGGGCGAGTCGACTTGATTCTTAGGCAAAAATAAACGCGGTGAAATTCTGAAATAAACGAAAATTGTCACTTCCGGAGTGATTTTTGGCTTGGTCAAGCGAATCATGAAGTCAGACGGGGTAAACGCGAAGCGGAAATTTAACTACGAAGTTGGACAGCATGACGGGAGATAAGGGCGACAAGCAGGAATTCGTCGAGCTACTCGACACACATCGCAAACTGGTTTTCAAGGTCGCGAATTTGTACTGTCGGCTTCAGCAGGACCGGGACGACTTGGCTCAAGAAATTGTCAGCCAATTGTGGCGATCGTATGCTTCCTACGATCCTGCTCGCAACTTTTCAACTTGGATGTATCGGATTGCTTTGAATGTTGCAATTTCGCAACTTCGCGCCCGCAAACGCAATCGAGTTGTAATGCTTGACTTGCAATTACACGATCTGTCCGAGCAATCGGCTACGACAAGCGAGCGGCAAGCGTGTATCGATGAACTGCATCGATTCATCGATCAGCTTGAACCGTTAAATCGTGCGCTCATGTTGTTGTACCTTGAAGAACGCAGCTACGGCGAAATCGCAGAAATACTAGGCATTACGGAAACCAATGTGGCGACAAAAATCAGTCGACTCAAGGCGCGACTGGCCAAGCAAATAAACACTGAAGAATAAAGACCGAGGAATCGAAAATGAACGTGGATGAATTGAAAGTCGTTTGGCAGGATATGAATACGCAGCTTGAGAAAAATCACATGCAAGTTTGGGGATTGATCCGCGAAGGTCGCGTTTCAAAAATTCGCTGCGCATTACGCCCGTTGTTTTGGGGCCAAGTCATTCAGATGGCGATTGGAGTGCTCGTGATCTGGACGGGCGTCGAGTATTGGACAGGACATCGAGGAGTTGCCTACCAACTGTTGTCGGGAGTAATCGTTCATGCATACGGCGTTGCAATGATCGCATTGGGCGGCATTATGGTCGGTCGCATCAGTAATCTAGATTACTCGGAACCTGTCAC
>JANMNK010000145.1:0-3284 GCA_031373875.1 Pirellulaceae bacterium
ATTCTGATGATTAATCCAAATATTACCGAGGAAATTGGAAATCTTCTTTTGAGGTCGTCCATCCACTTCGTAACTGTTTGTCCAAGAGTCGTACGTTGGTTGATAGATATGATCGCTAGACGGAGAGAACGGCATACTTCCCGAAGGGGAAGAATTTTGTTGTGGATGCCAAATTTTTCCAGACTTATAGAGATCTGAAGTGAAGGCCGCATATCCTAATGCAGAGGTATTGGCTTGTGAAAATCCGCTTAGCGGAGTAAACCAATCTTGATCTCCCAATGTTGACCATTGAGAAGAGCCGTCCCCACGCGTCATCGCTTTTGGACCCCAGTTCAGATCTACAAATGCGCCGAACCCCGCGCGAACACGGAGATTAAAGGGTGCGAAAATTTTTGTAGAATAACCTGGATCGGTTGGAGACAATACCAGGTCGTCTGTTCCTGAAAGTCCAAATTCCTGCGCATCGTTATTGTCAGTTGTTCCATCACTATCATCATCCACCAAAGCCACACCTGGCTCGCCATCTGCTCCACCATCGTAGAACAATACAACCGACGGATCAAAACCTCGTATATCAAATCCTAAAACATTTGCAGCTAGAATGTCTTGACCTCTTCGGCTCGTAATACCGCCGTCAGAAACTCGCACATACTCTCCTAGTTCAAAATATGGGTGGAGAAATCCCGCAATACTTCCCGGTCCAACAAGTCCAATTGTTGCACTTGCTGCCGGCATTGGATTGCCTAGAGCTAGAATTGGCATTGATGTTGATGCATCCGGTAGAGGCGCGACGAAATGCCCGAATCGATTTTCTGGATTACGCAAATCAGCTAACGAATTGGCGACTACCTCATCTACGTTTGAGTCCCCAGAATTTGGCTTCCTACGAATCGACAAATCGCAATTGGTGTGCGCGAATCTCATCCCAAGCATGTTGCCCGCAGCGCTGCCAATAGCGTCAATCGCGGCGACTCTCTCAAAATGTGGGGGCGAGGGATTTGGCTCGCCAGGACAAAAGGAAAACAGCTCAGTGTCTAGTTCTACTCCGTTCTCAGGTCGGTAAATATTCAAATCCGGCCGAATCAATAAAACTCTTCGATGTAATAAGTACTCGTCTGGTAAACTGTTCCCGTCATTATCTTGGAAGCCAATACTCGGAATCAAAGTGTCAGCGGGTGAGCCAAGGCGTAAGGGGGAATCGAGCTCCCGACGCGGTTGAAGGAAATATGCAATCTCAGCATACTCAGATGCAATTACGATAGGCGAAGTCCAGTCAGTCGCCGCAATTCCAACATACATGTCTTGGAGCTCATTTCCACTTAGACCACTGTATTCGGGAGTGGATGGAATAGGATTTGGATTATTGTAAAACCCATTGGTTTTGAGAAATGTTATTTGAGCGTTATTTTGCACTGCTTTAAGCAGGGCCAAGGGAACTTTCCCTCGATACCAATCATTTCCAGCTCTAGCAGTAAACATCAAAACGTCGTCTGCATCTCCAAATCGATTTGCATCTGGCATCACTACCGCTGCAGAATAGTCAGTGAGCGGGCCATCATAATATTCGAAATATCCGACGCTTTCCGCAGCCGATGTCGGATCGGGATGGACGGTCATTGATTCGAGATCGTTACGCAAGATCGCCGAGACACTTCTCAGCCTGTCCGTCAGGTTTAGTTTGGCGCGGCCTTCGGTAATTCCGTCCCCCAGCCTTTTGAAGCCAACGGACAGCGCAGCCATCATCATCAACGTGACTGTGGTCGCAATCAAAATTTCGATAAGCGTAAACGCTTGGCAAGATCGCTTGCGGGTAGAATTTCGACCAGAAAAAAATCGCATAATTGCCTCACAAGACACTTAATCTTTGCAAATGGAAATGCAACAAACACACCCGCAGAACCACGTGTGGATTTGCTCAGCCTGATAAAGGCCAGCCACGGTCTTGTGTAGGGGAGACGTGGACAAGCGAAAAGGAAACCGAGACCGAAATCTCTGTTTCTATCTTATTCCACCAAGGACATGCGTTAAAGTCAAGAATCGACTTTGTACAACGGTTTTACGTTGGATGCCGAAAAAGCATCGCCAAGCATCACAAAATGGATCCACGGGAGGCTTGATAACCCGGTGAAAGGGATACTTCTCGATGATCGCAGGCACACTTCGAACGACAAAAATGCAGCATTTGTCGTCATTTACGTACTCGAATATGGCTGCCCTTCTAGTACGAGTACGAGGACCGTTTCACTGATTACGAGTACGATTTTGAGACGATCAATACCGGCGATCGGGGAAAAGTATTAGAAAAGTGGGGTAAGCCGACTTGGACAGGCTTTTAGCGTTTTTCCCGCAACATCTCTTCATGAACGTCTTGGATGATGGATTCCAAGTTGTGTTTGGGATTGTAAGCGATCGAATTGCGAATTCGTGACAAATCGGGGACACGACGACGAATGTCTTCGAAATCCATGTCGTAAGCGTCGGAATACGACTGAAATGTGATTTCGACTTGGGGGTTCACCATGTCCCGAACTTTTTTGGCCAAGTCCAAGATCGAGATGGTTTGATCCGAACCGATGTTGAAAACCCGTCCATAAGCCTCTGGGCTCTCGGTTAATTTGATTACAGCATCGACGACATCGGCCACGTGGGCGAAGCATCGCTCTTGTCGTCCGTCGTCGTGTACCACGATCGGTCGGCCTTGGATGGCAGCTTCGACAAATCGCGGCAGAACCATGCCATACGCCCCGGTTTGTCGAGGACCGACGACGTTAAAAAATCGCCCAATCACGATCGGCAACTGATACTGCCGCGAGCTTGCTAGAGCCAAAAACTCGTCGATTGCCTTGCTTGCACCGTAACTCCAGCGTGGTTTTGTTGTCGCGCCGAAAACCAAATCGTCTTCTTCGTTCCACACCAGTTTGGGGTTCTTGCCATAGACTTCGCTCGTGCTGGCGAAAAACATGGGTACATTTCGACCTTGGCTACGTTGTAAACAGAGGGCATCCAGCAGCAACTGGGTCGGATAGATATTTCGATGTATGGACTCGATGGGGTTTTTGGCAATTAAAGCCACTCCCACTGCGGCTGCGAGATGATAAACCACGTCGACATGGGAGCATAAATCGCGAATTAGATCGGGATTGGCGAGATCTTGGTGAAGGATCGAAAGGGAAGGGTGGTTTCGGATTGCCGCCAAATTGGATTGTCGTCCCGTGCTTAAATCATCCACGATCGTGACGAAGTGACCGCGAGCCAAAAGGAGTTCGGTTAGGTGGGATCCAATG
>JANMNK010000193.1:0-18636 GCA_031373875.1 Pirellulaceae bacterium
CTGCTGCCGAAGGTGGCGTCAAAGAAGGCGATGTGATTGTCAGTGTGAACGATGACGAAGTAGAAGAACTGTCGACTTTGATCGATGCTGTCCAGAAAGCCGGCAAGAAAGACAAGACCGTTCATCTGAAAATTATGAGAGGCGATGACACCGTAGAGATGGATCTCAAGCCGAAAAAATCAGAGGGCGTCGCTGCTGAAATGCCTGCGGAAATTCGTGAAATGGTTGGCAAATTACCACAAGGAATTCAAGGTGGATTTGTTGTTCCCGGCATGCCTCTTCAAGGCTTGGAAAACATGAAAGGCTTTTCGTTTTCGACGGAAGGTATGACCGATTTGAAAAAGGAAGTGGACTCGCTCAAAGCCGAGCTTGGCGAGATCAAATCCATGCTCAAGGAACTCAAAGAACGCAAGTAAGTCACTCGCGATAAATTAATTCCAAATGCAAAGGGCCAGTGTTTTTCACTGGCCCTTTTTGTTTCAATTACGTAAAAGGCGTGGACTTGCCGCAGTCCTTGTTCTGCATTCGCGATCTTTACTTTTTTCTACACGACCATCATAGTACACAAGGTTGCGAACAGAGAATTGCACCCCTCACAAATCTGAAATCTAGAAGAGGTTATAAATGGCAACGATCGGAAATATTTTGGTAGATGCTTCGTCTGTTGCGATGCGTTATGCAAAGCGATTGACCAGTGACATCTCGAGTGATAAGTTTGGCCGATTGGCAACGCCCGGTGGCGTCCTTATACAGTCCAATCACCCAGCATTCGTCATCGGCCATTTGGCACTTTATCCATCCAAGGCTATGCACCTACTGAAGCTAGACCCCGGCCCTACCAATCCCTCCGAACGATTCGTGGCAGTATTTTCTAAGGACAGTTCGTGCATCGACGATAGCTCCGGAGCAACTTACCCGGCCAAAGACGAGCTATTGCAATTTTTCGACCAAGCCTACACTGCGGTTCGGCAATCAATTCGTGAGGCTTCGGATGAACTCCTACTGAGCGCCACAGCAGATGATTCGCCGATGAAATCTCTCTTCCCGACCGTTGGCGCTATGTTGGCTTTTTACATAGACGGCCATGTGCTGATGCATTTAGGACAAGTATCTGTTTGGCGACGGATGCAGGGCATGCCACCGGTTTAAACGGATAAATGGCTTGTTAGCGAAGAGATTGCGGACTTCTGAGCAACGGCTAAAGTGTCTGAAGAAACACGTACAAATCGGCGACTTGTTCGACAGAGAAATCCTCAAGCAAACCGGCGGGCATGATCGATTCCGTCGCAATTGCTTTTTCTTCGATGTCGTCCTTATTTACTCGAACAACCGAGCCATCGGCAGTTTGCAGCGTAACTCCGTCGACTGAGTCGTAGACGGTCATCCCGATGACAATTTGACCATCGCCGGTAAGCACTTTTGTGGCGCGATATCGATCCGAAATGTCGCGACTAGGTTCGTAGATGGAACGAAACAAATCGTCGCGAGAAAATCGTTTTCCAATACCGGCCAAGTCGGGACCTAAGGCCGTTTGGCCATTATGGCATTGAGCGCACTTGGCTTGGGCGAACAATAATTTGCCGCGTGATGCGTCGCCAACTTTGCTTGACGAATTATTGACAATCGTAATCCACTCGCCAACCGGTCGCCGGGTTGCTTGGACGACGGCCCACGTTTCCGCGGATACGACCTTTTGAATGGCTGCTTCAAAGGCTTGCCATGAATTCGTTGCAGGAACTTGGTTGACGCCCAACTTGGATATTACGCGCCGCATTCGATCGTAAACGGAGGAATTTAACGGCTCTTCGGCACTTCCTCGAAGCTTTGCCAGCAAGACGGCGAGGCATTCTGATTCTTTTGTGGCATCTCCGATTTCAAATCGGGTGATGCCTTGCCATGCATTTTTCCATGCCATGCGATCGCTTGAGGTAAGCGAATCGAGGAAGACTTCATAGTCTTCCTTCGTCGGCTTGGCGGACAAAACTTCGACAGCAGTGGCCCGCAAAGCGGGTTCGTTTGCTGCAACTCGAATTGCCGATCGCAGATTTTCATCGCAGCCTTTTTCGACAACAAATTTAAGCTGAAGTGTCGACCATTGGCGTGGCTCGATCTCTCGCATCCGCAGAGCCATCTTCGCCCGGGCCTTTTCTTTCGATGTAGCGGAGAAACCGTCCGTCCAAATCATGTGGTCTGCAGTTCCAAATGAGGGCGATTCGATCATCGCAGTTGCTAAATTGGGATCGCTTTCCATTAGTTTTGCAAAGAGCTGGGTTAGACGGGACTGCCACGCATTGTCGGTATTGAGACCGTTCACGCGAACTTTATCGGCAAGCGACAGCAATGAGGAAACGGTTTTTTCTGTCGTTTGCGCATCGCGCGTACCCCGGCAACGGGCAATCGCAATCAAATAATGGATATCCGAAGTAGGGTGCGAACTGTCTGTAAGCTGATTGGCGCAGAATGTCAGAACGCTTGGTTCAGCCGTCTCGAACATGGCTAACGTACGAATCGCTTCGATCGAAACTTCGCGCCAGCCTTTTTCGGTTGCAACACGAGCTTGTTTAACCAACCAACGACTCCAACCTTGCTTGACTGTTTCGTTTACCGTTGTTGCAAATAGACTCCTATACCCGTCGAAAACGGTCGAGTCTGGCACATCTTGTTGTTCGGGCACAGACCAACGAAGATCGCCCATGGCCGATTGAAGCAATGCGATGACTTCCAACATACGCGATTCTGTTAGTTCGTAGTCGTCCTCTGACAGTTGGGTCGCAAGTGCGTCCATCAAAGCTCCGTCAACACCCACGGAGTTGCTGCGATACAAAGATTGCGATGCACGCAGTTCATAATTCGTTGCTGTTTTCGTTGCTTGGGAGTTTTTCGCGTTAGCCCAAAACCACAATTGCCGGACGGGCATGATTTGTTCAAGCTTTTCTAATTCGACATTGGCGACGGGCCCAGTGAGCGATTCGGTCGGCCATCGATTCATTCCTACACACTCCAGTTTCGCGCGAAGCTCGCCTGCTCCTAACGCTTTCTGCCAATGGTCAGGGATGTCTTGATTTTCGCTGGCAAGAACTTCCCGCCATCGTTCGAACGATTTATCCTCAAGTCGACCGTACGCCAGTGCACGGTAAGCCGCCATACGAATTCGGGGAGAACTATCGTTCACCCACAACCGCACAACGTCGGGGGGGAGGACATAACGCATCCGAACCATGGCGTTGAGTGCTGCACAACGCGCCGCTTCACTCATTGGCTGACGATCGGGTGAAATGATCACCCCTGCTGCGGCCGACGCTAACAAACCACCACCGAGCCGCTCGGCACTTGGCAACCAAGCCCGCTCAGACCAACTCTCGAGAGGGCATGCCGCAGACAATATTTTTTCAAAGTCCCTCGCTTGGTCGTCGGTGGCGATAATGGACTCAACAGGTCGAGTTTGCGACGCGGAGTCGCCCTGCACCGCTGGCTCGAACGTAGCAAGCTTGTTGGGTTCTTGCGGGCCAGCAAAGGAAATACGGTAAATGGCTCCATTGGTTCCGCGACCGCCCACACAAACGAGCAAACTGCCGCTAGGCTCAACGCAGATGTCTGTCGGCGCAAAACCGGCCATACCTTCTGGTTGTAAAAATGTCTCTGCGCCAACGCGAATCTTTGTCTGGGTAGCATCGCTCGCGTCGGTCTGGATCAATTGTGGATAGACTGCGATAACGCGACCAAAGGTCCAATCCAAAACGAAGATGGCGTCACGATATTTTTCAGGAAATGCTGTGTGACGATAAACAACCATCCCCGTAGGTGATCCTCGTCCCAAACTTGCCAAAGTCCGTGGCATCGTGACCTGATAGTCGGCATCCTTCCAAGCTTTACTGACCCAACCCGAATCCGAGCCAGGTGCTAGCACCATGACGCGTGTTGGTCGGTACCAGGGCAACGTCATATCGCGTTCATCGTCGCTATCAAACGTAACAACCTCTCCGGTCGGCAAAAAATCAAAGTCGTATGCGTTGCGCATGCCATGAGCAAACACGCCTCGCTTTTGAAAATCTGGACTGATGCGCCAAAGCGTTCCTGCACGGGGTCGATCCACGGGTGCTTGGGGATCATTCTGAATTGCCAAAACACCTTTGGCATAATTTCCAACGATAAGGTACCACCAGCCATCGGGGCCGCGACGAATGGCGTGTCCATCGTGTTCGCCGCCCGTCGGAAAACTCAGGACCTTGATGGGACCACCGTCGGCTCGCCCGTCCATGTTGGAATCGTTGGCATACCAAAGTCCGCCGTCAGCAACCCAGTAAAGCTTTCCCTGCTCGCTCCAAAGGCCTTGAGCTCCTTGCTTGGGCCACGCTCCCCAAGTCACTGCTTGATCGAATACGCCGTCGGAGTTTCCGTCCAGCAATGTGCGAATGTACCCCGGTCCGGAAATGACGGGGCGACCTCGTGTATCCAAAGTCATGCTATAGGCATCGTGTGCCAACGAATCGTCGGCTACTTTTTGAACGACGAAACCATCTGGAACGGCAAACGGTAATTTCGCCGCCTCTTGACCAGCGAGCATCGTGTCCAATACCAACATAATGGCAATGGCAACATGCATACGATACACCAGCATGTATTTCACCTAAGCACTTTCAATTGTTCTTAAAGCTATATCATTTGCTGCAACGGTTCTTTGCCGAACTTGCTGGTCAATTTTAGCTGGCTGCCAACTGCGATCATCATTTGGACGAGCGACTGGTTACTTCACCGGGCATTTGTTCGTTAATCGAGAATGGAGCGCTGGTGTGTGGGCGCGCGGAATTCCCTGGTTGCAAAAAATCGCTTCTTATTAGAATTCGATTTGCGTCGCATGCTGATAAAACTCATCACGCAGACTTATAAGCAGAAACTCGAAATCCCTGTTTACAAGGAACTAGTTATACTGGACGCGGACCAGCAAGATGAGAGGGACGAACTACTTTTTTGACTTTGCAAGTTAACCCAGATTAACGTCCAACGATTGTCGTCGAGGCCGATATCGGCGAATCAAACCAATACCACACGAAGCCGGACGCCAATTGGCGATCTTGAGCGGAAAGCAGTTTTACATGGCGATTGAGATAGAACGCTAACAATTTTGCGTTCCATCACTCGCTGTCGTGTGTCGGTCCCGTAGTTCACAGGCCCGTTGCAGATGGATCGAAAGGCCCTTGGCTGATAGGCTCTGGAGCGCTTATTTGTCCGTTTCGCTCGGTAAAGAACCGTCCGCGTTGATAAGCGTCACGGTAAGCATCCGATGGCCACGGCCCTTCGCCAATGCGCACTTGATTGTACGACAGCAACGATCCTTTTTCGCGATGGAGGTCGCGGATCGCCAAGGAATAATCAACGAGGGCGCGATAGTAACTGCTTTCGCTGGCCGCTAACTGTTGTTGTGCCTGCAACAAGAAATTGATGTTGATTAGACCGCGTTCATATCGATTTCGAAGCACTTCGACTTGCAAACGGTCGGCTTCGATGCGATTGAAATTCGTTTGAACCTGCATGTAAGACCTCGCCATTTGCCTCGACGCGGAACTGAGGTCATGGGAAATCTTCAGTTCTTGTTCTTGAAGTACAGCGCAGTCGCGGGCCAAACTGAGTTGCGCGTGGCGAACGGCGGCACTTGCTTGGCGGAATCCGACCGGATAACTCATTTCAAGGCCAGCCTGCCATTCCTGATAGTCGCCTTCCAAAATGTTCTGATACAAACTCTCGTTGGAATCGGCAGGATTGCGTGAGCCAACCAAATGGTCTCCCAACCCTCGCCAGCGATATTGCGTCAACGCATCCAATCGAGGCCGACGATTCAAGCGCGCTGCGACCAATTCCAGTTCACGTCGCTTGATGGTCCATTTTTGGCGTCGCACTTCGACGCGCTGCGTGATTGCATCGCCCAAAGCACGTTCCCAGTCAGCGATTACTTCTGCCTGCACAGGCTGATTGATTGGCTTGATCAATCGACCATCGCTTGGAGGAAGACCCATGACATAGCGAATTCGTTGCTCAGCTGAATAGAGTCCATTGGGGCCGGACAGGGCATCGTTGACTTGGGACTCAAAAAGATAATATTGCGAACGAGCTTGAGCCTCGGCATCGGCCTCACCACCGCGAGCACTTACTTTTTGCAGTTCATTGACACGTTGCCAAGTACGCAGTGCGTTCTCCCGACCCTTGACTTGGGCGTCCAACGCGCGATAGGCAAAGTACAGTTCCCAGTAACTTGTTTCCACATCATTTACGAGTTGAATAACGCCTTGCTCAAAATCGGCTAACGAAATATCCGTATTGATTCGAGCGATCAAGACACCGTTGTATTGTCCGACGACGTTCGACGGCCCCGCAATTCGGTTAAACGTTAAACCGGAACCTTGCATCAACGGTTGCCGCCACTCGGCCTCAAAGAACCCGGTAAATGCCGTTTGAAACAACGTGCCTGCGAAAGCTGGATTGTTGTTTGCATAGATCACATTATGACGGAATGCAAACTGAGCCCCGGTTGCTGTTCGTTTCGTGATGCCGGAGATGTAGTTGCCTGTTGTGTTTTGTGATACGGTAGCGAAAACACCGGGAATACCAAAGTTGCTAGGTTGATTTCCTTTTTGCCAGAATAGTTGAGATGCGACCTGCGCATCAAAGGCCGACAGCGCGGCTTCCATACCTGTTTGTGGGTTTGCTTCGGTCAACGCCGTATCGAGAGTTGTTCGCGTGCCCGTGGGTGACTGCACAACCGAACCACCCAAAGATCGCATGATTTCGCTGCTGCGAAGCGCGGCTTCGACCACTTCCTGAAGCGTCAAATCCCATGTCGGCAGTTCGCTCGGATTTTGAATCGTCAGCGGCATCGGCGCGGAAATAGCAATCGGATTGGGAGCCGTCTTTACGTCCGGATATTCGATTTGCGTGGCGTAATTTTGGAAGTACGAGAGGTCCTTCTGGTCACGCCAAGCCTTGAACCGTTGCGGGGCGCACCCAGTCAAGGTAACTAATGCCAAACAACCCCGCGCGGTCCATTTTCGAAACGTCTGCTTGCGATCCATCGCATACCACCGTTGATTCACGCCCACGAGCTTAAAAGCTAATCGCTGCAATCATGCTAGCAATCAAAACCAGCATTTACAGCAAAGTCACTCTGGGTGGTATCGGACGCAACATCGCCCTAACTCAACGAGATACTGATTGATGAGGGACGGTTGTTTACAGAAGAAACCCGATAACATGAACAACCAAACAACTTGCCGCAGTCGCCAAAACTTGCCAAGGCAAAACAGCTTATCACAGGGAGCGATAGGCTTGGCTTGAGATGCTCCGCTTCGGCAACCAACTTGAATTTCTCAACGCGACACGCTCGCGCCGATATTTCCACTCGGAATTAAATCGTCACGGTCGAATCAACATTCGCGGATGCCAAGGCGTTCTGTTGAAGAAGCCTTATGCGTTATCGACTGTTTCGCGGCTTTGCGACGCCACTGCCGCGCGGGCGACATAATAGCTGCCAAAGAAAACTTGCCCAAAGACCAAGTCACTGAGCAAAGTCGTTCGATAAAAAGGAATCCCCATCACATAACTGTTGACCAAACCGGCAACCGTTTGCGGATATTGCATTCGCGGGTCTAACCAAGACGCAAAATTGGTCACGATAAAGAAACCGATCGATCCCACTAGGGATGCTACCAGAACTCCTACAAGAGGAGAAATTGCAGAAGCAACAGTCTTTGGCGAATGATTGAGAAATCGAACAGCCACGCCGGCCGCGACACTCAATGTATATCCGAGCAAAACCGAGAATAGCAAAGAGTTGCTCATACTAGGCAACCCGATCATACGACCCAGGCTTTCGCTGATCGCATACGCGGCCAAAGGAATGACCCACGCCGAGATACCGCGTAAAAAGCAGCCGCAGAATAAGGCGAAAGCACCAAAGGCCGCAAAGTTATATTCGTGAGGAACAAGGCGGGAAGCAATCGCTACAGCACCTAAAACTACAACAGCCAGTCTCAACACGAATTTATCCATTTTTCCGCCAATTGCTCAAACTATTCGAACCGAAACAAAGTCTCGAAACCAGATTTTTGTAATGTCAGGCATCCGTCCCCAAAATGCATCGGTAACTCTCTACCGGCTTATGAACTTTTGCGGGACGATTTATCGCCGTCACAAATTGTAACCTACCGCCCTGCCCTTGTCGCGACCTGTTTTTTGCCGAAGCCCGTCAGAATTACCGAACAAAACCCGATAATTCCCAGCAAACCGCGAATCCTGATTCGACTTTACCCGCTCCCAAAGCCAATCCCCCATCCAGTAGGACGGGTCTCCCGGCCCGTCAAGCTAAAAACAGGCCATAAAAAAATGCGCTAAACATAAACAAGCCAGCCAAAGAACCTCCCGCCGAACAACCACCAGCGAAATACCTGCCACCCATAAACACTACAGGCCTTGTTTGGACGGACCTGGAGATCCGTCCTACTTTTTGGTCAACCAATTAGTTGTCACGATCCACTAGTTTTGGGAGTGGTCGTTGGTTCGCCGAACCAAATGCTGCTGCAAATAATTCGCTCGTTCGATATTCCGTTCGGTTGAACTTAGTTTTTGGCCACGCAATTTTTGTAGATGGGCGGGTTGGGTGTGAATGAACAATTTGTTGATCGTAGGAATCTGGACATCTTTGATCAGGCCCAAGTTGACGCCCATGCGAACTTTCGACAAATAGTGCATCGTCTCTTCGCTCGAAATCTTCTTGGCAGTGCACAGAATTCCAAAAGCACGGCTCACATCGTCATGTAAATCCTGCTCGCTTTCCGAAACAAGGAATTCCCGAGCCTTCCGTTCGTAATCGATCAGCACAGGAACGACTTCGCTAACCTGCTGGATCAGTTCTTGTTCGGAATGTCCCAAGGTGATTTGATTGCTGACTTGATAGAAATCGCCTGTGAATTCGGACCCTTCGCCGAACAGACCCCGAACTGCCACGCTGATACGTTGGAGGCTGCGGAATACTTTTTCAATTTGCTTGGTGATAACGAGTGCGGGTAAGTGCAACATGACACTAACTCGAATTCCCGTTCCCACGTTGGTTGGGCAAGCGGTCAAATAGCCGAGTTTCTCATGAAAAGCGTACGTCAAACCCTTTTCCAGTTGCGTATCTAACTCGTTAATGCATTCCCAAGTCGATTTCAGATCGAGACCGCTACGGATAGCTTGAATGCGAAGCTGATCTTCTTCGTTGACCATGATGCTGAAACGTTCATTGACATCGATAGCCACTCCTCGCGCACCTTCGGATTCACTGAGTTCGCGGCTAATCAATTGCCGCTCGACGAGGAAGTGTCGGTCGAGCACATTGAGTTCGTTGACATTGATGTATTCAATATTATTCTGACCGTCATTCATGGCGTCGATTCGCGTGCGTACCTGCCGCACGATGGTGCTACGATCTTGATCGGTACATCGCCGGATAAAAGGGAATTCCGCAAGGTTCCGTGCCAGCCGGATTCGGCTACTGATGACGATATCGGTTTCGGGACCGGTGCCGCGAAGCCATTCACCACATTTTTCAGCTAACTCTTCGAGTTTCACAACTTGGCAATCTATAGAAAATAGTGTGGATCAAGGCAATTCAACGCTCCCAATAGGTACAGCCGCAATCTAATTCGGTCGCACCATCACCTGGGTCATTATCGTATAGATTGGCCAGATAGAAAAGTCGTCGTCAAACATCGGTAATGTCCGGCGAACGATGCGAATCGGACTCAGCATTCCCTTCGGATTCGATTTTCTTGATTTCGTCTCGAATTTTGCTTGCACGTTCGTAGTCTTCTTTTTCAACAGCGGATTTCATGTCTCGGCGAAGCTGGATGATGTGGTGCTGGTGGTCGGGCGAACCACCTTGGCGAGAAGGTCGTTTGCCGACATGCTGCTTGGCACCGTGGATATTGATCAACAACGGCTCCAAATTCTCTTCGAAACAAACGTAATCGTACGGGCAACCAAACCGTCCGGATTGTCGGAATTCGGCAAAGGTGATTCCACACATGGGACACTGCTTTTGATCGAGTTGAGCCAACTCATCGGCGGTTTGTTCCAACTGAAGCTGTTTGGCTAGCATCCCTGCCAAGGCCGACGAACTAGGCGTTTGGCTGCCTTGTGCCAAATAGGTGCGTGCGTGCTCTTCGCACAAATGCAATACGCTGGGGCCATCTGGGTCGGTCAATTCCGTAATGTGGAATGTCGCCGGTTTTTCGCAATGTTGACATTTCATGAACTAGACAGCCTTCAAGGAGAGCCGACAATATTTCTGGGCAAGTCGGAGCAATGCACAGTGCCATCGCGACGGACGCAACGCCATCACGACTGATTGCCACTGTTGAATTATAAAAGTCAAGTATAAAAAAATCGCTTACCGTGCGGCGTGGATTCGGGCACACGTTCGTACAAATGGACGAAATTTCGAAAATACTGCAACTACCCAAGCGACTTTTTGATCGCATTAGGGCAACACATGCCACTCCTAGGATATGATGGCACAGTGCTGGTATTCGTACCTTTTCCTATGGTATTCGTTCGTTCCTTTTCTCGCTGCCCACTGTTGCCTCATTAGAAAGCAGTCCATGAGCTACTTTCCCGCTTTCCAAACTTTTTCGAATTACTCCAATTGCGACTTAATCCCGGTTTATCGTCGCGTCTTGTGCGACAGCTTGACTCCGGTCTCGGCTTTTAAGCTACTCGATCAACCTGGCGCCAGCAATTGCTTGTTCGAAAGTGTGATCGGAGGCGAAAAGGTAGGTCGCTATAGCTTTATCGCTATTTCTCCCAAACTACGCGTCACCGCTTGGGGCAATAAGGTTCACGTTCAGCGCGGAGACGACTTGGAAACGCTGCACGTCGAAGATCCACTCAATTTCCTCAACCAACAAATCGGACAGCGACGCGTCGCAGACGTCCCGGACTTGCCACCCTTTATCGGTGGAGCAGTTGGGTACGCAGGCTACGATGTGGTGCGTTACGTCGAAAACTTGCCAAACGCCCCGACCGACGATCGCTGTTTGCCAGATTTGGATTTTGCGTTCTACGACAATTTGGTAGTCTTTGACAATGTGACCAAGACCATGGTCATTCTGACGCTCGTGAACCCAAAAGAATTCCCGTCGGTTGAACAAGCTTATCAAGCAGCAACCAAACAAATCGACCAACTGGTCGACGAATTATCAAAGCCGATTCCAGCGTCGCCTTTGGACGATATCCAAGCCGGCGGTTCCCAAGACGTCCAAGCGAAATCGAACTTTACCAAAGAAGAATTCGAAAACGCCGTCCGCCGCTGCAACGAATACATTTTGGCCGGCGACATCTTCCAAGTCGTCATTAGCCAACGTTTCGAAATCCCCTTCGAGGGCGATGCTTTCGAAATCTATCGATCGTTGCGCGTTATTAACCCGAGCCCTTTCATGTTCTTTGTCCGGACACCGTGGACTACGCTAGTTGGTGCTTCGCCCGAAGTCATGTGCCGAGTCGTCGATTCCGTCGTAACCGTACGACCCTTGGCCGGAACTCGCCCTCGCGGAAAAACCGAAGAAGAAGACAAACAATTGGCCGAGGAACTATTGGCCGACCCCAAGGAACGTGCCGAACATGTCATGCTCGTAGACCTTGGCCGAAACGACGTGGGACGCGTCGCTCAATTTGGTACGGTCCGACTCAGCGAAGTCATGGTGGTCGAGCGTTACTCGCACGTCATGCATATTTCTTCGAATGTAGACGGCAAGTTACGACCGGAGATGGATGCCATGGACGCTTTGAAAGCCTGTTTACCCGCCGGAACGGTTTCTGGAGCACCGAAAGTTCGCGCGATGCAAATTATCGACGAGGTAGAACCAACGCGGCGAGGACCCTATGCCGGCGCGGTCGGTTATATCGACTACCGTGGCAACATGGACACATGCATCGCACTGCGAACCATGGTTGTCTGCAACAATAAAGTCTACATCCAAGCCGGCGCGGGCCTCGTCGCCGACAGCAACCCAGCTTCCGAGTACCAAGAAACCGTCAACAAAGCCCGCGCCATGATGCGCGCCATCGAAGCCACACGCCAACGAATCGGATAACGACACGTAGGCACGTAGACATGTAGGGTGTGTGAAGTGGTCGAGCCAAAAGGCTTGGAATATTTTCCATATCAAAGACCGTTGAACACCAACACACGTTGACATCACAACGACCACGTAACACACCAATTCGAATGTCCCTCGTAGCAAGGCTACTGCCTTGCTACGCACTGCAAGACAGGCTCCTGCCTGTCGAACCCACGACGTAGCCCATGTAGCGTGTGTAAGTGGTCAAAACGAAACGCGTGTAGAATTCTCTCTATCTAGGACCGTTGAACACCAACACACTTTGAAATCCCAACGACCACGCAACACACCAATTCAAATTTTGAGTGCACATGTAGCACACGTAGGGTGTGTGAAGTGGTCGACCCAAAACGCTTGGAATATTTTCCATATCAGAAGACCTTTGAACACCAACGCACTTTAATATCACAACGACCACGTAACACACCAATTCCGATTTTGAATGCGTTTGAAGGTCGATCCTGGGGTGTTACGCGGGTTGTAACGTAGCAAGCGTCTTCCGCCGTTTGACCCGATTCGTCGTTGAATGCGATTGCCAATTTCAACAACGCCAGCCTCACGCTCCCTACGAGGACTCGCTTGAGGTAACACGGTACCTTTCTCAACCTCAATTTTATCCCTGCATAACCAGCGCCAACCGAATCGCATTGGTTCTGTATGGTTCGCAATCGACGAAGATCGTGTGAAGCCACGTCTTATTCTCATGTCATCACACTTTGGAAGTTACTCTTGACGATCCCGCTGTTTGTAATCTGGAAATCAGTATCAGCGTCGATGAAATAGCATAAACGATTAGCAGGGATTTGATTGTCAGCAGCGGTGATCCATACCGATCGTAATAGCTGATCAAAACATATGGCGTCAAAAACAAGATGTAGAACAACATCGCAACAAAGATCGCGGAATCAAAGGCTCTCGCCTGATACAATGCGACAACCACAATTAGCGCCACAAAAGGAATCGGGAAAATCAGACGTGCAAGCCATACACTTTTCGGAGCATTTATTGTTTCTTTCGGATAAGCAATTGTCGCTGCAAGGGCTCGCTCCAAAATGCGTCGCAAGTAATCCCACGGTTTTTCCGCGATGGCGTTTCGCACCACAGGCCATTTCCCATCGATAAACGAAATCTCTCCCTTATCAATATATTCCCAGCGTGTGTCGTCATCGAGGTAAGGATGAAGTGCCAGAGTTTTATTGTCCAAGACTCCGTCGTCGTCAACACACTGCGATTGCCATAGTTCAAATACTCCGTTTGACTTTATCGGTATCCATTTTCCGAGAACCATTCTATTTCTTATCGTCCACGGCATTACGACAACGAATGCAATCGACATGATGGCGATCCATCGAAACACAATCCGACGATTACCAATTTCGCTTCGGCTTTTGCCTTCGCGCAATATCCAGGTGGGCGCTACACTGCCGAGCGTAATCAGAATGATCCAAACGCCTCCCAATATTGGACTACAAAGGCTGGCGAACCCACCAACCGCACCCATTCCAACCGGAACTAATTTATTAAAGCTGAGGCGCCATGGTTGTCGCAAACTCACCCATATTATGTTGATCATCAAGCATAGAAGCCATTCGTCATGGGTCACTTGAAACCACGTGCGGAAATCCCCAAACAACATCGCAAAGAATGCAATATATCCAACGATTGCCATTCGCAGCCGGCGCGCCTCTGACAGGACGATGAGCCCGGATGAAACGATGGCAAACGCCTTTAAGCTCAGAATTATGTCAATCACACTCTCGACGCGAAAATCCGTTAGCCAATAGAGAAACAACAAAAGGTAAGGCATGACGGGAGGCATCCATGCCGTGGGTCCGGACTCAACTCGAAAGGGGTCGGCATACCCCCGTCCAGCAAATAGTGACTGAGCGATACTGTTGTACTCGGCGCCCAAGTGTGCGTTGTTTGTTTGCGCGAACCAATGCGGTTTCTCAACATACTCCTGGTGATTATCGGCAACCCACATGCCAATGAGTGTGAACACCGTAAGAAGCGCGACATCGACAATGTAGGCGGTTAAACGGCTCACGGTTGAATCTCATTTCGCTTTTGAATCCACTTCTTCACCGTACACTCTCCATCCCGTTTGCGGCATTGTTTCACGGCCCATTAGCGAGGTCTTGTCAGTCCATACCAGCATTCGGCGATATGCAAAATGGTGCAACCATTTCGCTTGGATAGAGACTTCATGATTCCGCTACGAATTGTCTTTTCGTTCTCTGAGTTGGCCTTGCGATTAACTTCACTCTAAATAGTTTTTTATCAGTAATTCTAGGCAAAAAGTCATGATCAACAACCAAATTATTTTTATAGAATTTTGTTGACAAGCATTCTGTAAACCTGTACGTTCGTGGGGGTAAGCCTTTTCACCCAAATCTATTTCAGGGTTCGAAGTGAAATGTTCAGCCGCTTCAAATCAAAGCTCAAAGCTCAAAGCTCAAAGCTCAAAGAATTCGAAACCTGTTCGAATAGCTTGGCTTCTTGGCAATACGTTAGCGATTTTCGCGTTCTTCGTTACTGAATTGTGTAACGCGTCTGAGCCATATTGCGGAGTCTATTGTATCCAAGCATGCCGTACCGTTTTGCAAGTTGACGGCGATTTCGAAACGCTGCTGTCCAACAAGTACGTAATTGGGTTTGACGGGAGTTCGTTGGAAAGCCTGAAAACGGCTGCTGACGATTGTGGACTAGCTTCTATGCGATTGCATTCGCTGAGTATCACCGACCTCCGTTTGGCATCAGTTCCTATCATCCTACATGTTCGATCGGATCGAGTTGGAGCAAGATATGATCATTGGGTCCTCTTCCTAGGTCAGTCACCAAGTGGTCGCGCCATCATCTACGACCCGTCTCACGGCAGACTGGAGATGGAGTATTCAGATTTGTTAGCGACTTGGGACGGAGCTGGTTTGTCTGTAAGCTCAACATATTTCCCGCTTTGGATTCACAGATTTTTGAGTTTCTCCATTCGGCTATTGGCTTTTGTAGCAGTGGGATTCGCATGCATTTTGATAATTCGAGTACTCAATCGCTATGCTGCAATTTTCGGATCGCAAGTACGCTCTGATGCAGTTGTCGCAACAGGAATGATATCGTTCTTGGGTTTGGTTGGCATAACGCTCGACATAATCGGCGGAAACAAGGTTCTTGCTAACGCGGTCGCGGCTCGCACGATACACGCAACGTATACTGCACGCGAATTTCCCGAGGTTACTACAGTCGATTTGCTCCGACAGCTTGATAACCAGAACCCGGAACGAATGCCAGTTCTCATTGATGCTCGCTTTCAGGACGACTTTCGTTATGCGCACATACCAGGTGCAATTAGCATTCCCGTCGATTGCTCGGTTGTTAGCGAAAGGGAAGTTGTAAGTTTGATTCCCAAAACGAGCCAGCTAGTCGTATACTGCCAATCGAAAGGATGTCTTTTTAGCGATCAAGTTGCCAAACGATTAGAGGCAATGGGTTATTCATCGATCTCGATTTTTCGCGATGGGTACGTGGGTTGGAAGGAAGCAAGCCTTGAGCAACGAGAAACAATAATTGCGGAGTAAGCGATCATGAACGAAACGGCGATTACGTTGGAACAAAAGTTTTCAATTGTTCCCTTCGTGCGAGTAGGCTGTGCGTGGGTCGTAGGCGCTTGTCTAACACTGTCTGGATTTGGGCATGTCAGTAATCCATATTACTTTCTTGCGCGCGTGATCGAGTACGATTTGGTACCGCTTTCGGTAGGTAGATTGATCGCCGTGACATTACCGATCATCGAATTGGGTATCGCAGCCGGTTTGATTCTCAGTAAAAAAAAGAACGCCCTATTCATGGCCAGTGCCGTGCTGGCTCTCGTTTTTATGACAGTCCAATCGAGTGCAATTTGGCGGGGCCTCCAAATTGACTGCGGTTGTTTTGGCGCAATTGTGGAACGTCAAGTTGGCACACAATCAATCGCTATTGCTTTTGGCTTGTTTTTGTTTTCGCTGTTGGGACGCCACTTTTCTCGTTCGAATCATGGTGATTCAAACTAAGTGTGCGTCGAATAGAGATTTTTAGAAAGAGTACTATGATGAAAGTTTTCCGCCGCTTTGTGTCCGTATCAGCCATTTTCGTTCTAGTTTGGACCGCCAACCAAAGTGTGGTGCACGTCCGGGGCAGTGGCTTTTGTGAGGCATTGCCTGGACCAAGAATTAACTCTACTACGGCGTGTGTGAATTGCCCAAACGTATTTCGGTTGGTTTGCAATAAAGGAAATGGCCTATGGACCGAGGACTGCAACGAATTTGGCGGCAGCGAGGGATGCCATTTTCCGGGAAATAATTGCCCCAGTCAAAAGAGTGACGCATATACAACCAACGACTGCACAGATTTTAATTACGAGCCTTGATAATTGTCAGAAATGTTGCTTCACTTTTCTTACGAGTTGGTTCAACCGTTCCAACTCGTTGGATGTTCGCCAAAAGGACAGACATCATGAACCTGCGATCGTGGACCTGGCTATGCTTTCAACGATCAGTCATTGCAGGGGTCAAGTTGATTTTTCTTATAAGTTGCGTGTTCGCAAGTGAATGTACTGCGGGGGGGCCTGCGGTTGAGGATTGCCGCAAAACTCTCCAGGAGCTGCATACGTTCTTTCTTGGCCGTACTATACAATACGAATCGGAGGGTGAAGCAAGTTTTTCGAATTCTAGGTTGGAATTCGAGCAAGTGGAAAGACTGCCGCGTGCTTTCAAAGAAATCTCCCATGGCGAAGTTACAAAATGGCAAACGAATTACGCATTCCGCGCCTGGGATCCTAATCAACCGAGTGATTACTTTGGAGCGGCTAGACTTAAAGACCGCAATTTGCAAATTGTCGTTCGTGATTCAAAGATCGATGTCGTCATGCTGGCCGGGCAGCCATTTTCTGATGCATCCTCAAGCGCGCTTTGTGGAATTTTCGCGGTTCCTGGTGGCGATAGATATTTTCCGAGGTTCGAAGAGTGGGCCGTATTCAAGGATTGGGATATAAATCAGGGAGGGAATCTGACAGTGTTCCTCGCTCAATTAGACGACGAAACTGTTCGCTTAACATTTTCAGCCTTGCCCAAGGCTCGACTCGATCGCATCGAACTTCGGGGTGAGTGCGCAAACGTGGACAAGGGATTTGAAGAAACAAAAATCAATTACAAAATACGATGCGAGCTGGGTTATACTGGATCGGCGAAATCAGAACTCGGAAACCGCTTTGAGTTTCCGCAAAGTGCGGACCTTTTTATTCATAAAATGGGCGTAGAAATACCGGAACTCAAATCTCCAGCGATATCTGGCTATTACGCGAGAAAAACTCGTTTGCTTGGCTTGTCCGAGGTCAAGAAAACCCCTACTCGATGGAACGACATTGTGAAAAATGTGCCCAATGGTACGCGAATTCCAATCTTCGACCATCGAGGCATTGAATTTGAATGGCGTGATGGCGATATCGTGAGGGTCATCGACCGCAAGAAACTCGACGATATTAACGGACTGCATTTTCGCGGGTCGAAATGGACAATTCCGATTGCAGTTTGTATCGTCGCTTGCTTGGGAGCAACTGGATTTTGGTGGTTTCGAAGATGATCAAACACGTCCACTTGCAGAATCGTCGATGCGTCATGCACACAAGGATCGCCATGACACTTGTGGAGTTGGTTGTTTCCATTAGTATCATCGGCATACTCATGTCACTTCTTTTGGTTGGAGTTCAATCCGTTCGCGAATCCGGACGAAGAACGCAATGCAAGAATAATTTGCACCAAATTGGATTGGCCTCTCAAAACCACTTAGCGGCATTTTCCGTTTTCCCCGGTAACGGCGGATTTACCGAAGACAGCAAAATCCCATCCGTTTCGGGTGAACTCTTCTATCCATCGACCTTTGACAAACAAGTTAACAGAAACTTCCGCTGGGGTGTCGGTAAACCAGGTGCCGCGCCTACGGAACAACCAGGAAGCTGGGCTTATGCACTCTTGCCCTTCCTAGAGCAAAGCAACTCATACGGTTTGATAGACGTCAAGATTCGGCAGCCTGTTTTCCTTTGCCCTTCTCGATCACGGCCTCCGCCAGCACCTACTCAGGAAGATGCCAATGGCAGATACGAATCAGGCGGTTGGGCTTGGGCAAAAACGGACTACGCTGGCAACTCGATGATCATTCCAAATTTCCCAAACGTAATGGGGCCACAGTCGATCTCGGACGGTCTCTCCAACACTATTTTCGCCGGCGAAAAAGCGTTCGATCATCAGATCCATACAGCAACTTCCTGGTACTGGGATGAGCCAATATTCACGGGAGGTTCCAAGGGCACTGCTCGTAGCGGCATTGTGATAATTCCAGACGGTATCGGAATGATTTACAAGGATAACTGGGGTGCGGCCCATAGTGGCGCCCATTTCGTCAATTGCGACGGATCAGTTCATTTCATTTCCCGCCATTTGCACTGGGAAGTGTTCGAAGC
>JANMNK010000203.1:0-5442 GCA_031373875.1 Pirellulaceae bacterium
TGCTGTTGCACTTTGAGAAGAGAGGGCGAGTTGCCGATCAACGTCACGTGGCCTTCGATTTGGTCGCGAAGATTGCGAATTTGCCGCTGGCTTTCTTGCAATCGCAGAGTCAGCTTTTGTTTCGTGCGCAAATTCTGCCAAGCCATGCTGAGGGTATCAGCCACTGTGATCGCGATTTCCAGATCATCGGGCCCTAACATTTTTTCGTCGTCGCTCGAATACAAATGGATAAAGCCCACGATGGAATCTTCGATTCGGATCGGCGCGCAAATGACACTGGTCGTCATTCGCGAAGCGCTCGCGGCTGGGTCGATGATTTGGCTGTCTTCTTGAATGTTGCGAGCCAATAACGCTTGCCCGTCCTTCAAAACCGCCGCCGTCAGAAAATCGCTGACGCGATGGTAAGCTTTGCCTTCGCGCTCGTGCGTCGCGAGCAGGACCAAGTTGGATGTGGACGCTTTCCTGCGTTCGTCTTTACCAATTCGAAGAATACCACCTGCCGTCCCTCCAATTACGGTCAGCAGTCGATCGAGTGCCAACTGAGCGGCCGACTCAGCGGATTCTTCACGAGAAATGTCGTAGGCCAATCGAAAAAGTTCTTTCGCGGTTCGCAATCCGCCGGAGAGAATGGGCTCATCCAGATGCGATTTGTCTTCTTCGTTCGATTTGAGCCAACGGGCTTGGCGAGCTCGGTGCGTGATTGTGTGCGGCTCGGGATGCTCCATCGTCTGTTGATCCGACGTCTGATCAATGGCTGGCCGAGAGGCTCCGGAACGAAAAGCCGTTGCCAGAGAATGCACAAAAGTCATCACGCAAAACGAGACTTGGATCACGTCCCCATCTTTCAAAACGTGTTCACCCGAAATAACGTCGGAATTGACAATTGTGCCGTTTCGGCTACCCAGGTCACGAACTACCCACCCATTTGGCTGGTGAGTGATTTCCGCGTGGTGGCGGCTGCAGCGTTCATCTGCGACGACGATTTGGTTGGAAGAAGCCCGCCCGATTACCAGTTGTCGGTTCGGGTGGAGCCGAAAAACATCATTCCAACGGCTTCCTTGTCGAATGATTAGGTAAGCCGGTGAATTACTTTGTTGCAACAAACTCGATTCGGGATTATTCTGCATAGAGTGTGTCTTCTCAAGGTAGTCCCGTCTGGGGACACGGGCTGCATGGCTGACTCGAAGTTAATCTTACCGTATTTGGCTTCGGTTAGCTGCTCATCATTGTCCGTTTGTATTTCATGGAGTCGACAAATGACGTTCTCGAAGTGTATTCAAATTCAAACCTTGAGGCTTGCCAAGGCAAAATGGTTGTTCGCATGTGCGATGGCGGCCGTTGTAATTTTGGCATCAGGGGCGCCTGCTCATGCCCAATTCTTCAACGGTGTCCGGCAAGGTGTTGTCGGTGGTGTGATGATTGACGCCGATGGCGTCGTCCGCAATGCAACTATAGCCGATCAAAACGCGATGTTGCAACAAATGCGGGACCAATTGAAAGGCGCACCCGCAGATCTGAAACAAGCTGCTGATCGCCGAATGATTTCTCTTAAAGGTCTGCAAGCTGCGATTGCTCAATCCAAGGCCGATGGCAAGGCGTTACGCGAAGAAGTTCTATTCTTGGGTGGCTTGACGCGAATCGAATATGTTTTCGTTTATCCTGAGCAAAATGATATCGTCATCTCAGGCCCTGCTGAAAACTGGGTTGTTGGAAAGAATGGTTCGATCGTGGGCGAAAAGTCCGGTCGTCCCGTCTTGTATCTCGACGATCTATTGACGGCATTTCGATCTTTGGAAGGTGCTCGAGCCGAAGGTATCTCCTGCTCCATCGATCCTACTCCCGAAGGCATTCAACAATTTGAAAAAGTTATGAGTCAGGCTTTGGCGAATTCTGAATCGAACATTTCGACCCTGGAGCCAATGCTGCGTGAAGCCTTTGGTCCACAGACTGTTCGCTTGACCGGAATGCCAGGCAACAGCCATATGGCACGCGTCCTCGTTGCTGCTGACTATCAAATGAAGCGATACGGGATGGAACTAGCTGAGCCACCAGTAAAGGGTTTGCCCAGCTACTTGGCGATGGTACGTAACAAAAACGTTTCCCAACTTGAATCTCGCTTTTGGATGGCCAGCGATTACAACCCAGTACAAAAGAGCAATGATGGGTTGGCATGGAAAATTAGCGGTCCTGGTATCAAGGCGTTGACCGAAGCCGAAGTTGTCGATGGCAGTGGCCAACGAACGCAGACGGGTAAGCCACATCCTGTGGCTCAAAAATGGGCAGATAATTTTACGAAGAAGATGGACGAGATTTCCGTCAAGGATACCGTGTTTGGTGAGCTTCGAAACGTGATGGATTTGTGCGTGCTGGCAGCGTTGATCGAAACCAACGGGTTGGCGGGTACGGCAGGTTGCGATCTGGGCGTGCTCAAGGGCGAAGTGAACACGGTCGTCGCCGAAATGGAAGGCGTACCGAAGACGTTGCCAGCTCAATGCAGCTTTGTCAAATCCTCTAAGGGTTTGGTTGTGTCTGCTAGTGGTGGTGTCATGATCGACTCGTTCTCGATTGCTTCTAAAGTCGAAACCGATGACAGCCTTGTTAAGGAACGTGCCTCTGCTCCAGCCACAACAGGCTCTTGGGTTTGGAACTAGTTTTTGCACCTGCCCTATTATTGGGCGTATCAGATGCTTATTCTCTAAAGCGTGGTTTTTCGGAATCACGCTTTTCTTTTTTTTACGGAGAAAGCATCACGTTTGTCGCTGCCGGAATTGCCATACTATTTGCGTTGATCGCAGCAATCTATTCATCGGTTGGATTGGCGGGAGGGTCTTCGTATTTAGCAGTACTTGCATGGTTGGATTTGCCACCTGATGAGATTCGATGGTACGCAAACCTATGCAACTTGACGGTCTCTTGCGGTAGCTTGATTGTCATGATTCGGCGCGGACTAATGCCGTGGCGGTTCTTGATACCTATGTGCACGGTTTCGATGCCGATGGCATTTATCATGGCCAAATTTACATTAACGCAATCTGCCTTCTTAGCCCTATTAGCAGTGTGCCTTGGGACCGCGGCGCTGGGGCTACTATTTGCACCCGCCAGTCGTGATGGAAAAGACATTGATACAATGCGTGTTTCATCTCAAATAGGGTTAGCAATCATATCTGGTGTACCGATCGGTGCATTAGCTGGATTGACTGGGATAGGCGGCGGGATCTATCTGTCGCCTGCATTGCAATTATTGCGTATCGGAAAAACAACCCAAGTTGCTTGCCTCTGCAGCGGTCTCATCTTTCTAAATTCGCTGTCAGTATTCTTTAGCCGCCTGCAAATGTGGCGACCTGACTTCACTGTTACCCTTCAGTCTATTGGATTGGTAGCCTGCGTGGGTTTGGGTGGGCAAATCGGTGTTTTCTTATTGACCAAAAAGCTCTCTTCTAGTCCGATTCGCCGCATCACTGGAGTTTTGATTTTGATTGTCGTCATTCAATTAGCTTATCGCGCGTACGTCGCGTCTCACTAGCGAAGTAATTCCCAGCCATTTAGGCTGAGATGCTCGACATTGTTGGTTCGCAGTCTTGACTGGATTAGTAAATTATCAAAAAGAGATCAAAAAATGAAGAGGTTCACTCTATGCTCGCTGTTGCTTTTCGCGATCAATGGCTTTGAAATATCCAATACTGAAGCTCAATTGCTTTCGGGATGGAAAGCTCACGATTTCGAAAGGCCTCGCCCCGAAGTCGTTGTTCCTGGCGAATCGAATTTGCCCCTAAAACCGCCAGCCGATGCGGTGATCCTTTTTGACGGCAAGGATCTTTCCGAATTCCGTGATGCCGATGGGAAAGAACCCAAATGGATTGTAAAGGAAGGAGTGCTGGAGTCTGTGCCGGGTAGTGGTTATTTGTTTACTGCAAAAACATTTGGTGACTGTCAATTGCATGTGGAATGGGCGGCTCCTGCCAAGGTTGAGGGTAAGAGCCAAGGGCGCGGAAATAGTGGTGTACTATTGATGGGGCGTTATGAAATTCAAGTTCTCGACTCGTTTGAAAATGTTACTTATGCGGATGGTCAAGCGGGTTCACTGTATGGTCAGTATCCACCGCTAGTGAATGTGTGCAGGAAACCGGGAGAATGGCAGTCCTACGATATTGTGTTTCGGCGTCCGCGATTCGAAGAGGGAACGATGGTCAAACCGGCGCGTTTCACCGTCTTTCATAATGGCGTCTTGATTCAAGACAATATTGAAGCTTGGGGGCCAACGAGTTGGATACAACACCTGCCGCCTGACCCTCACGCTGATAGATTGCCTTTATCGTTTCAAGATCATGGCAACCCCGTGCGCTACCGAAATATCTGGCTTCGCGAGCTTACGGAACAAGTCCCTGCAGGTCCCGAAAAACCCTACGATGCTCGGGAAATCAAATTGGCCAGTGAGCAAATGGATTTATTGGTGGGCAAGTATGGCATGTTTGAGATGAAACGCGATGGCAACGGTTTGAAGCTTCTCATGGTCGGAAGAGAGTTCGCAGTCATATCGCATGCTGAGAATGAATTCAGTTTGCCGTTCACAGCGGCAACTATAACCTTTAAGAAGAACGACGCGGGAAAACCTACGTCGCTTGAGTTTAGAATGGGCGGCGAAACGATGCGCGGCGAACGTCAGTAGCCCTGGCAGCACCTGAAAGACGCAGGCGACTTCTTTCCTCGGAAAATTTTCCAACTCGAGCTTGAATTAGAAATTTCGGTTTGAGTTCATCCCGCCATGCGTCGTACTTGCCCGACATCGCTGGCCGTTTGCTCTTCGGCGGCACGGTATCGATACTGCATGATATAGGCGTCTTCAGGGGTGTCTTCGTAATATTGGCGCAAGACACTAATGGCTCGAAATCCAAGTTGGCGAAAGAATAGTTGAGCTTGAAGATTTGTTTCGCGTACTTCGAGCGTGATACGACTACGACGTTGATTTGTGAGCTTGCTAACAAGCTTTTCAATCATCGCGCGGCCAACGCCGGAGCGGCGAAATTTTGGGTGTACTGCAAAATTCAAAAGGTGCAGTTTGTTCTTGTCTAACTCATAAATCATGAATCCGGTGACTTCTTCGTTAGACTCGGCAACCATGCCAATGCAGTTGCGTTGACGGAGGCATCGAATGAATTCTTCTTCGGACCACGGAAACTCAAAGCTTCCATTTTCGATTTCGAGAACGGAAGGCATGTCCCGTCGAATCATCCAGCGGATATGTACACAAGATTTATTATCATCTGTGGCGGGCATATTAGGGCTCCTTCCAACTCAACTTTAGTTTTGCTTAAATTGCGAAGCGGGAGCGTAACAGACGCGTTTTACCAAGCCAATACTGAAAAAATCTTCTTGGCCCGCATTTCCGTCTCATTTAGTGCTATTGACATGCCGGTCCGCAGGAAAATTTTCTGACTGGCTGTC
>JANMNK010000211.1:0-4200 GCA_031373875.1 Pirellulaceae bacterium
GCTCACGTAGCTGCAGGTCGAGGTGATCGAGTTGCGATCTATTGGGAAGGAGAGCCAGGTGACACTCGCGTGTTGACTTACTCGGACCTGCTGCGCCAAGTCTGCCGATTTGCCAATGGCCTGAAGAAACTTGGTGTTGGACAAGGCGACATGGTCAGCATTTACATGCCCATGGTACCTGAGCTTGCCATTGCCATGCTCGCGTGCGCTCGATTGGGAGCGATTCATTCGGTAATTTTCGGTGGTTTTTCAGCCGAAGCGATCGCAGACCGCAACAGCGATGCTCAAGCCAAAGTTCAAATTACCGCCGACGGCGGTTGGCGTCGAGGCAAGGCATTGCCGCTCAAGGCGACGGTCGATGAGGCTCTTGAGAAAAATCCCACAGTAAAGCATTGCATTGTGCTCAAACGCACTGGTCATGAATGTGCAATGACCAAAGGCCGCGACCACTGGTGGCATGAGTTGACGGCTGACGTGAGCGATGACTGCCCTGCCCTGCCTGTCGATAGCGAGAATACACTTTTTATTCTTTATACAAGCGGTTCAACCGGCAAACCAAAAGGCATTCGTCATACGACTGCCGGATACAACCTCTATGTCAAGCGAACGTTTGAATGGGTTTTTGACCATCGCGATACCGATATTTTTTGGTGCACTGCCGACTGCGGTTGGGTCACTGGGCATAGCTACATTGTGTATGGCCCAATGTCAGCAGGTGCGACGCAAGTCATGTACGAAGGTGCTCCCAATTGGCCGAACGAAGAACGATTTTGGTCGGTCATCGAAAAGTACAAAGCCACAATTCTTTACACTGCCCCGACGGCAATCCGCGCTTTTATCAAGTGGGGCGACCATCATGTCGACAAATATGACTTGAGCAGCCTTCGCTTGTTAGGGTCTGTTGGCGAAGGTATCAATCCGGAAGCTTGGATGTGGTATTACAACAAGATCGGTGGCGGTCGATGCCCGATTGTGGATACTTGGTGGCAAACCGAAACCGGTGGCATCATGATGTCACCGCTTCCCGGCGCCATTCCTCTCAAGCCCGGCAGTTGCACACGACCGTTGCCTGGCATTGTACCGCGTATTGTCGACGAGTCTCATCACGACGTTCCCCCGAACCAAGGTGGAATGCTCTGCATAGAAAAACCCTGGCCAGGCATGTTGCGTGGCATTTGGGCCGACGATGCACGTTATGTCGAACAATACTGGAAAAAAGTGCCGCACATGTATCTGGCGGGGGATAACTCTCGTTGTGACGACGATGGCTACTACTGGATCATGGGCCGGATCGATGATGTGATTAATGTGTCCGGGCACCGATTGAGTACCATCGAAGTCGAAAGCGCTCTGGTAAGCCATCCGAGTGTAGCGGAAGCTGCCGTAGTCGGTCGTCCCGATGAAATCAAAGGCCAAGCGATCGCTGCGTTTGTGACTCTTAAGAACCATGCTCCCAACGACGAATTGCGTCAAGAATTAAAAATGCACGTTCGCCATGAAATCGGCGCATTGGCTCAACCCGATGATATTCGATTCACTTCGTCGCTCCCGAAGACGCGTTCCGGAAAGATCATGCGGCGATTGCTGCGCGATATCGCTGCCGGAAAAGAACAAGTCGGCGACACCACAACACTCGAAGACTACTCGATCCTCGCAAAGCTTCGTTCCGACGAAGAGTCATAGTAAAAAGCTCTCTTAATCCTCACAATAGAGAACCCTCGAAAAGAACCTCGTTACCAGGCTCCGCCTTGTAAAGGACTGCCCCCGAGGCTCCGCCTCGCAAGGCACGGATCGGCTCCGGGGGAGCAGGCAGAGCCTGCAATGCAGCTGGTGGCAAGGCAGAGCCATGCCACCAGATTAATCTGCCGTTCTCGCCTGACGCCAACCCAAGCCCGCGGAGCAGCACCAATTTCTCAGTCGCGAAAGAACACTAACCTCCCAGTCGCGGAGCGACGTCAGGCTAGAGCCTGGGACGTGAGTCCCAGGTAAAAGGTCGCACACAACCCCGAGTCGCGGAGCGACGACAGGAGTAATCCTACATCACCTGTTTCTATCGTCTGGCCTCTTCCTTCTTCTTCGCATCTATTGACATCACTGCCTTTTCGATTCGATCAACGATAGCGTGCGAATCCAGCTTGAGAAGCACCTCATTTGCCATCGATTCTCGCTTTAAAGAATCCGTCGATACGTCTTTACCAAGTTTCCAATTGGTTGTTACGAATCGCCAATATGAACGTCGCCGGTTGAAGTCTGCTTCCATTTCGATCGACTCTGGAACATAGCAGTTTCCAATCGCAGTCCAAACATTTCTTGTTTCCGAGTGAACTCTCCATTTGCGAAAATCTTCCGGAGTGCTCGCCAACTTCGGACCTTTAGGCGACAAATCGCTGCGACGTGCTTTGATGAGAGTTGGTAGAAAATCTGGCTCCTTGGAGAACGTAATTTCATGTCCCCATTTCTTGTTTTTCCCAAGATAAACAATTGTCGTGGTTCCATCTGGGTTTTGAGCGACTTCCAGGACATCGGTGTCGTAGTATCCCTTTGCCACTTGGTTTACAAACGCCGGCCATCCACCGACATCACACAAAGCGACCAAACATGGTTCCCATACCAGTTGAGCAGCTAAGGGGGATGACAGCTTATCACCCTTGGCCAACTCTGCTTCGAAACGGGTAAACCGAGTATTCGCGGATAGTGGAAAGGAACTGGGTTCCGCAGAAACCTGAATGCCAGGGAGCTCGAGAAAACTGGTAACGGGCATCAATCCGGCCGCCTTATCAACCCTTATGTAGTCAGTTCTCATTTCCCTGGGCTGGCTGCGACACACATGCTGCGAAACTATTTCTTGGTACTTCGTTTCTTCTTGTGTCTCCGTTAACGATTCAAAGAAAGAGTCGAATGAACACAATTCGTTTACTTCGGATGCATTCATGAAGAAGACATCCAGTCGACTCATCGCATCGTCGTTTTTCGCTCGATCTTGCGCCCAGCCCATCGCAATACAATTGCTCAAGACCAACAGCGATAAAACTCCCGTCACCTTGCGTTTCACCATGATAGTACACCTCTCAGCCAGGTATCTGAAATTGACATTCGTCAAATCTTAAGGTCCATTTTGCGGGCATGGACTGTCATAAGTATGTGCGCGAATCAGCCACTGAATTATTTCGCCGGAATCTTTTCCGCACAACCAATTTTGACCAATACGGTATCAAACGCACTGAAATTTAGTCGTGCGTGTTTTTCTGGTGAGCCACGCCAAAGCAAGAAATTATCGACTGCAGTGTAACTCCACTTTTTGTGGAATGCTTTGTAGATGATGCGGGATACGATCTCCCGTGGGGAGAATCGTCTCCATTAACTTGAGTGGGATTCATTGATATTTGATAAATCACATTGACAGAGCGCCGACTTGCTACTGCCCGATAAGCGAGTCCACGTAAATGGTCACGCAATTCCGCGAGTCGCGGAGCAACGACAGGATTAATGCACCAAGGTTGGAGAATGCAACCTGAAGAATGCAATCGCATGATGCACCATCCGCAAAAGATATCCAGCCCGGCTATCGCTTTGCGGCTCTTCTTTCCTCGTCTTCAATCTCCTTGGTGGCTTTATCCAAGCGTTCGATCAGACCCTTTGCATCAAACTGCTTTAACCTCTCATCCGTCATCGACTCAGGCTTAAACTGCTCCTGATCAACATCCTTTCCGAGTTTCCAGTCTGCGAAAATGAGTACCTTCTGCTCGTATTGCTGAGCGCCATCTTCGTCATACACAAATTCAATTCTCTTTGGGACATAACTGGTTCCGATTTTCATCCATACCGTCTTAGTGAGTGAGTGCTGTTTCCATTTACGAAAGTCATCCGCGTTTTGAGCCACCGGCGGCCCTTTTTTTGACGATTTGTACGTTCGAGCACTTACAGAAATGGGCAAAAAATCTGGATCCTTTGAAAAAATAACTTCATATCCAAAGGTATTGTCGGGGCCAAGGAAGACAACCGAAACAGTTCCATCGCTGTTGGTCTTCTCCTCGACAATTTTTCGTTCGTAAAAAAGCCGCGTTGCCTTTTCGACTCGATCAGGAAACGCGCCGTCTTCTGCGAGCGGTGATAAAAGTGCGTTCATGCGTCGCACACTTAGATTGTCAAATGGCACGTACTTCTCGGCACCGCCTATATCGTGTTCCTTCCGTCGGAAAG
>JANMNK010000277.1:0-13783 GCA_031373875.1 Pirellulaceae bacterium
AGTAGAAATTCATCTCGCCAATTGCTCGACCTGCAAATCGATTGCAGACGAAATTCAAGCCATCGTTTCCTTAGTGCAACAAACGAGTGAGACAATTCCCGTTCGCGAAGAATGGCTCCACGGGGTTACATTGCAAATCGCGGATCAAGTAGTCCAACGGCCAATCGCTAACTCTGCTAGATACGGAAAGCTTGTTGCGTGCTTGGTGGGAATCGCGGCCATAATTGTCGTTGTTCTCAGCATTAATTTTTATCGACCAAGCGATGAAAACACGTCAGCGGTCACGCAAGTCATTTTGCCAACTGACAATGTCACGCCCCCACCAAAAGCGGTTGACGGACCGACTGTAATTGCGGGCGATGGGTTCTTGGCTGCCAGGGATCAGCAAAGCGATGATACGTTCGAGTTTTATTGGGTGTTACCGAAGCAAACTAATTTTTAAGCGGAGAAAAACATGCTTCTTCAATTCAGTTCACTTTGCAATTACTTCTTTGCATTAACCATTCTTGTGACCTGCTTTTCCATGCCGGGAACTGTGCTTTCCCAAGAGGCTCCTCATGCGGAGGACAAAGCTGTTCAAAAAATCATTAAGATGTTCCATATCGAACATGCATCGACGGATCAGATGATGTCGGTTATTCAAACGATACTTGAAGACAAAGTCGATTTGCGATTATCCGCCGACATTCGCCTCAATTCTATCATCGCACAAGGGACTCCGGAAACACTCAAGGACGTGGAAGAAGTAATTAAGGCTCTCGACCAACGCCCACCTGCCAAAATCGGCTCTCACGTTCGTGTTATTGACACGCAAAGTTTTCCTGCAGTGTGGAACGAGGATGGCAAGCTAATTAATTCATTAGCGAGCATGTTTGGTCTGAGCACTGCAGGGCAAAAAGACCTCGGCAAGATTATGGTCATGGGCGAAGATGAGCAAATCGAGAGCTTCGAGAAGATTCTGAGTTTATTACAAAGTTCAGAAACAGAACGCGCGGCGACATCGTCAGATAAGATGCTCCAAGTGTTATGGCTTGCAACAAAAGGGCCATCAGACAATTGGAGCGAGCCCGAATCTAACTTGCGCCCTGTGATCGAAAAGCTTGCAGCGATGGGGTTTGAAGATATTGGAGTGGCTGGTCAAGTTCTGACGCGGTGCACATTCGGCACAGATTCAAGTCCATTCCGTGCTGACGGAACAAATGCGAAAGGCCAACGTTTCCGGATTCAAGGCAAGCTTGAACCGCAGTCAGGAACAACTGCGAACCATCGTGCGAATATCGATTTCCAAATCGACGGACTTGGCCAAGACAAAAAAGGGGCCACGTTGAGCGTCGTCGTCCAGTTGATCGAAGGAAAACCAATCATCCTAGGCTCCGCGCCCCTAGACGGCCTCCAATCGTTCTTCGTAATCCAGTTGATCAACGACTGAGATTTCTTAGAAAACCGTAAGTCGCTGTGCACTTACTACTCCCCTGGTAGAAGCCCAAACGACCACCCTCAATTCTTTCCCCCCTTCTCCTTCCGGTACTCCTGAGGAGCAAGGGGCCGGGGGATGAGGAGGTCTGAATTAGCGTCCAAAAGCAAAAATTTGTTTCGAATTTGGCCCCACCCCCCAAGCCCAAATCCCGCTAAGCCCAGTCTTCTAATCCCTTCCCGCTCCCTGAAATCAGCGACCACCCTCAATTCTTTCTCCCCTTCTCCTTCCGGTACTCCGGAGGAGCAAGGGGCCGGGGGATGAGGAGGTCTGAAATTTTCGAAAGATCGGAAATCATCAATTTTGAGTCATAACATCCCGATCGAAACAATTGCGACCTTCAATGACCCGAACGCACTCTGTTCAACCCCTTAGGTGGAGAGTAACCACCACTGGCGTACCGAAAGAAGCAAGGCGTAACCAGTATTCGCAAGTCTCAACTAAATTCCCGATGACAAAGGCAGAAAGCCTTCTTTTACAGTCAGACTCTGGTAGCGTTTCGCAACGCATGTGGCCCAAGTCTAAGTCATGTTATTCCGACTGTTTTTAGGCCGCGAGTCGAATGGTTATCGACAGTCTTCTTGTTAGTGCTAATCTATTCGTTGACACTAGATGAAACTAGCAACAACTAACGTGCACGCGGAGACTTGGCGATGAAGATATTTCGACAATTAAATATCGGATCAAAACGACTTGCTGATTTCATGGTCGGTGGGGCACAAATATTCTTCGTCGTGCTATTAGTGGCAGGAGGATGCACCAAGCCTGCTTCCGATTCCGGATCGTCGCAAAATCCAAACTCCCTTAAACCAATCCGCGTCGTCGCCACGGTCGGTATGGTTGCGGATCTCGTGCGCGAAATTGGTGGTGACAGTGTTTCTGTTCGGCAGTTGATGGGCAGCGGAGTCGATCCGCACCTATATAAAGCGACGCGCGATGACGTGATTGCGTTGATGGATGCCGAAATGGTTTTTTATTCAGGCTTGATGCTCGAAGGCAAAATGGGAGAGCTACTGAATAAAACATCCGACAAACAAGTTCGAACGGCAGTGACGCGAGCAATTCCGAAAGATAAACTGTTTTCAGACGAAGGCAGCGAGCATTATGATCCGCATGTTTGGATGGACGTTTCACTGTGGACTGCGGCGGCTGGCGAAGTTGCAAAAGAGCTGAGTCTGTTTCGACCCGCGGACAAGGACAAATTTGCTGAACGATTTCACGCGCTGTCGAAAAAACTGGAATCGCTTGATGCATACGGCCGCAAGGTCATGGCCACCATTCCAGAATCGAAACGCGTGCTGATTACTTCGCATGATGCATTCCGATATTTTGGGCGTCGATACGGAATCGAAGTCCAAGGTATTCAAGGCATCTCGACCGATTCCGAAGCCGGGCTTCAGCGCATCGGCGAATTGGTCAACAGCATTGTGTCGCGAAAGATCGAAGCCGTCTTTGTGGAATCAAGCGTTCCGCAAGATAGCATCCAAGCTTTAGTCCAAGGTGCAGCGTCTCGGGGCTTTACGGTCAAGATCGGCGGAGAGCTTTTCTCCGATGCGATGGGCAAGTCCGGAACTTACGAAGGGACTTATGTCGGGATGTTGGACCACAATTTGACATTGGTGGCCAAATCTCTTGGCGGCGTCGCACCGGAAAAAGGCTTTGCGGGAGAGACTCCGTGATCGAAGCGAACAATGCGGTTTTCCCGGCGATTGCCATTCGCGACATGAACGTAGCTTATCATCGCAAACCCGTACTTTGGGAAGTGAATCTTGAGATCCCGAACGGGACATTAGTCGGGCTCGTTGGTCCGAACGGTGCCGGAAAAAGTACGCTTCTCAAAGCCATCATGGAAATGGTTCCAGTTGTTTCAGGAGAGATCAAGATTTTTGGCAGCACGTTTCGCAAGCAGCGAAGTCGTGTAGCTTACGTTCCGCAGCGAGAGTCGGTTGATTGGGATTTCCCAGCGACGGTTTTGGACGTCGTGATGATGGGTACCTACGGAAGGCTTGGCTGGTGCATCTTGCCGGGCAAACGAGAAAAACAACGCGCTCGCGAAGCTTTGGCCGAAGTTGGCATCGATCATTTGCAGAATCGCCAGATTAGTCAATTGTCTGGCGGGCAACAGCAACGTACCTTCTTGGCACGTGCACTGGTACAGGACGCGGACTTATTTCTCATGGACGAACCGTTCGCTGCAGTCGACGCAACGACGGAAAAGACGATCGTCGATGTGCTCAGAAAACTTCAAGCCCAAGGGAAAACGGCGGTGATTGTCCATCACGACCTGCATACCGTTCCCGAGTACTTTGACTATATCGTGCTGCTCAACATGCGCATCGTCGCAAGCGGCCCGATGGCGACGACTTTCACGCAAGACAATTTGCAACGCACTTACGGGGGCCGCCTAACGTTATTAGATGAAATTGCGGAAGCAATTCGTCGCCGAGGCAACTCGGGATGATCGCAACGCTCTTCGCGACCTTTCAGTTTGACTACAACACGCGAGTCGTCGTTACTGGAACTGCCTTGCTTGGTTTGGCAAGCGGGATGGTCGGCGTCTTCTTGTTACTTCGCAAAAGGGCGTTGGTTGGCGATGCAATAAGTCACGCTACGTTACCTGGCGTCGCTGCCGTGTTCCTGGTCGCGACCGCTTTAGGTTGGAATGCCAAATCATTACCGATCCTCTTACTGGGTGCTGCAATTAGCGGCATTGTGGCGGCACTGTTCATCGTCATGCTGCGCGCGGGGACGATGCTCAAAGAAGATGCGGTTCTCGGAATTATCTTAAGCGTATTTTTTGGCATCGGCACAGCCTTGCTGCGCATCATTCAACAATTGCCTACCGGTTCATCCGCGGGATTGGAAAGTTTTATTTATGGCAAGACTGCGAATATGATTGCCGAAGATGCTTACTTGATTGGCGGCGCGGCATTGGTAGTTTGCTCGTTAACGTTATCGCTAAGTAAAGAACTAAAGCTCTTATGTTTCGACACGACATTCGGCCAATCTCAAGGATGGCCCATGACGTTGCTTGATCTGTTCTTAATGGGCGCGGTGGTGACGGTCGTCATTGTAGGATTGCAAGCGGTAGGTTTGATCCTGATGATCGCGTTGCTCGTGATTCCGGCAGCCGCTGCACGTTTTTGGACCCATCGATTGTCCAAGATGTTGATCATTGCAAGTTTGATCGGCGCGGTTAGCAGTATTACTGGCAGTCTCGCCAGTGCTTACATGACCAATCTCCCATCGGGCCCTGCTATCGTAATTGCCGCCGCGATCTTGTTTCTGCTAAGCCTGCTCTTTGGGTCGATCGGTGGAGTATTGGGGCAAGTTGTGCGACGGCGATCACATCGTCGCGAAATCAATCACCAGCACGTTTTGCGAGGCATTTACGAAATTCTCGAAGCTCGCGATCGAGCGCCGTTGCAACGCGGATTGTTGCGGTCGGATGAAATCAGCGTGCAAGCATTGTTGGGCACACGCTCGTGGAGCTTGTCCCATGTTCGAAAGATTCTTCAACAATTGGTCGCTATGGATTACGTCGTTGCACATAGTCCGGAGTTGTACACACTCACTGCTTCGGGAATTCGCGCTGCGATTAGTGCGACCCGTCAGCATCGTATGTTTGAGTTTTATTTACAGCATCAAGCTGAAATTTCGGCAGCGGGACTGGATCGAACCGCTGACTTTGCTGAACATGTTTTCGACGATGAAATGGTTGCCGAATTGGAGCAAATCTTCGCTTCGCAGTTAGCCCCATTCGAAGTTCCCCCCAGTCCGCATCCGATCGATGGAGTTGGTGTGCCCGCTTCGTCTCGAGGAGGCACCGCGTGACCGCTCTACTTGGTGAACTCAGCTTCGCTTGGCAATGGTCTCTCGACGGGTGGATTGGCTTGGCAGGAATGCTCTGTGCCATGTCGGCGGCGTTGCTGGGATGTTTCTTGTTGCTGCGCCGAATGAGTTTGCTTGGGGATGCGATCAGCCATGCTGTGTTGCCTGGAATTGCGGCCGCATTTTTGATTTCCGGCAGTCGCAGTTCTGCGTTCATGTTCATCGGGGCTGTATTGGTCGGCTTGCTGACTGTTTGGTTAACGGAGGCAGCACGCAGTTTTGGTCGCGTCGATGAAGGTGCTGCAACGGGCGTTGTTTTCACGTCCTTGTTTGCAATTGGACTTGTGATGATTGAAACCTCGGCCAGTCATGTCGACTTGGACCCCGGATGTGTTCTGTACGGCGATATCGAGATGATACCGCTGGATTTGATAAGTCTCGGCGGTTGGCAGGTACCGCGAGTCGTCGCCATCCTGGCTGTCATTTTTGTCATCAACTGTTTGGTCGTCTTTGTTCTTCGTAAAGAGTTTCAATTGACAACTTTTGACGCTGGGTTAGCTCGCAGTCAAGGTTATTCGCCGTTGTTCATGCACTATTTACTGGCTTCGCTGGTCGCAATTACGAGTGTATGTAGTTTTGAAGCGGTAGGGAACATTCTCGTCGTTGCGATGTTCGTGGTCCCTCCGGCAACAGCTTTGTTGCTGTCCAAGCGATTAGGGCCAATGATTCTCCTCAGCTTGGTTTTCGGGATCATCGCAGCCTGGGTTGGTCATATTTCGGCACTCGTCGTACCGCGCTGGTTTGGTTTCCAAAGTACCAGTACATCTGCCATGATGAGTGTGATCGCAGGACTGCTGTTGTTGATCGCTGTGTTTTTTAGTCCGCAGCATGGTCTTGTCGTAAAATTCTTGCGACGACGAGGCATGGCCGGCGTGATTTTGGCTGAGGATATTTTGGCGACGCTTTTTCGAAGCCGTGAATCCGGTCAAGATGCTATGGATTTGACCAGTCTTCAACGCAAGTTGCTCGCATCGGGTTTCTGGCTTCGCGTTATGCTGAAACGTTTGCAGTGGCGCGGTGAGATCGCGTTGGTCGGTTCCAGTATTGGATTGACGTCTGCGGGTGTGCAGCGTGCTCAGAATTTGGTAAGAAGCCACCGTTTGTGGGAAAAGTATCTGTCCAGCGAGACGGATTTGGTGGACGGTCGTTTGCACGTTCAAGCCGAAGGACTCGAGCATTTCACTTCTCGCCAGATCCGCGAACAGCTTGACCAAGAAACCAATCGGTCCGCGATCGACCCGCACGGCAAGAAGATCCCACCAGAAAGCCAGTAGCGAGTCGTCGCGAAGAATTTTTTTCCCCGCGAAATGTTTAGCCGCCGACAGGCGCGCGGGTCACGTTCCGTGGTGAGCGTGTTTGGTGGTGGCAGAGTAATTTGGTGCGGTCGAGTATACCGGGCGCGCTTCGCGGCTTAACATCATGCCGGGCGCGCTTCGCGGCTAAACGAAGATTTTTTTGAACGGTGAATGCCTCGTAATAAATGTTTAGCCGCCGATAGGCGCGCGAGTCAGGATCCGTGGTGAGCGTGTTTGGTGGTGGCAGAGTATTTTGGTGCGGTCGCAAATACCGGGCACGCTTCGCGGCTAAACATCATACTGGGCGTGGTGCGCGGCTAAACATCAGACTGGGCGTGCTTCGCGGCTAAACATGTTGGGGGGAATATTTTTGTGGGCTGTTTGCGATTCGTTACTGCAAATTGGCTTTTTGGGCCTTTGAGAATTTCGAGACTACTCGGCGGGGATGGGGGAATTTGGTAAACTTTCGGCTTCGAGAAAATCACCCCAGTTTGCTTTTGGAGCGATGATGGCAAGGCCGAGAGTGTTGGTGCTGAGAGCACCAGGAACCAATTGTGATCAAGAAACTGCTTACGCGTTTGATTTAGCCGGTGCTGAATCCGTTCGCTTGCATGTTAACCAGCTAATCGAACGACCAAGCCTTGCAGATAATTTCCAAGTACTCTGTTTTCCGGGCGGTTTCAGCTATGGAGACGATATCGCTGCTGGTCGAATCTTGGCGACACAGATCGAGGCGCATCTGTCGGATATGATCGAAGGCTTTCGGGCTGAAAATCGACTTGTGTTGGGAATATGCAACGGTTTCCAAATCATGATGCGACTTGGGATATTCTTTGATGCGCCGAAAAGTCGCCCTCCGGCTACTTTGACGTGGAATGCGCAAGGCAGATTCGAGGATCGATGGGTTCACTTGAAGGTGACGAGCGATCAATCCCCGTTCTTGACCGGCATCGACACAATGTACTTGCCGATGGCCCATGCCGAAGGAAGGTTCTTGACCCGAGACCCAGCGGCGATGAACGATCTGAAAAGCAACGGGCAGTTGGCTTTGCGTTATTGTGATGAATCTGGGGCAACCGGCGATGCCATTTTAAGTCGTCCCGTAAATCCGAACGGCGCGGAAATGAATATTGCCGGAATTTGTGATGCTTCGGGCAATGTATTTGGATTGATGCCGCACCCGGAACGGCATATTCATCCGACGCACCATCCGTTTTGGACTCGCCGCGAGACACAGCCAGAGTATGGAGAAGGTTTCGCGTTCTTTCAAAACGCAGTCAAGTTCTTCCACTAGAAAGCTCGGTTCTTTTGATGTGAATTTCGGCTGCTGATAATGTCACTGCAGTTCATGAAGAACAGTTTCTGCGTGTCGTTTTTTGATGACTTAACTGTACTTGGCGAGAATCCTGTCCAAAGTTCGCGGGAAACATTTTCCGAACAGGACGAGTAATTTGCCGCCAATACTAAGAATGACTTCTCTCCTACCTTTTTCTAACGCCTGAATTGCGTAGATGGCAACTTGTTCGGGGCTCATGCTGCCAACGGATTTGCTTTTCTCGTCGTTGTGCGTCGCGATAAGGGAATCGAAAAACTCACTGCGAGTCGTGCTCGGGCTGACCAGCACGACGTCGATGTTGTCTTGAACCAGTTCGCTTCGCAGGGACTCTGTCCAGCCACGAATCGCGAATTTCGCTGCGCAGTATTCGCTTTTCCGTGGTACGCCGCGATGACCTAAAACAGAACCAATGACAAGAATCGCGGGACGGTTCTGATTGCGAAGCAATGGAATGGCGATCCGCGTCAGTTCAACGCAAGCAAAGAAATCGACTTCCATAACCCGGCGAAGGCGATCCGGCGAAGCATCTGCAAATGCACCGATTGCGCCGGCACCAGCGTTATTCACGAGGATATCCAGGCCGTTCCACTGCTGTTCGCATTGTCGCATCAAACGTTTGCGGTGATCGGCCGAAGTTATATCACCTATGGATATCGTCAAGCTTCCACCAGGAGAATTTTTCCGACGCAGTTCCCATTCGGCTAGTAAATCACGCAAGCGTTCTTCGCGGCGTGCTGTCGCCAGGACGTGTGCACCACGCATTGCCAGTCCTAAAGCTAGATGCCATCCAATACCGCTCGAGGCACCTGTAACAATCGCTCGCATTTCCTTGAGTTTTCGCCGTGCCACCGGAATTACACAACTTCCTCGATAGTCGACCCCGATCCTGTAGAATCTGGATTCGATGCGCCAAGGTCGGTAGCTTGTTTAAACGTTGCTGCGTTCGGTAGCGTAGCCGGAAGCTGGCGGACAGGAAGCTTGCCAGAAAGTACCCGCAACTCGAACCCCATGGCGGCCAGTTTCCCGGCATATCGTGCAGCCATACGTGCATGAATCTGCACATGATCCGCTTCGTATTGTTTTGAAAGCACTTCGCCTGCTTTGGTAATCCAAGCTGACGTTTTGCCATCGGCCGGATCCAAACGAATTTCCAATTCAACAAACTCGCGAGATAATGCATCGCTCACGGCAAGCGTTAGTGCCGCAAAGCCTTCTTTTGTTTTGGCGCTTACGGGAATTGCGTTGGGATAACGGCTCTGAATTTGAACCAAGCGTTCCGAAGCACCCGGCCGGTCAATTTTGTTGAGAAGGAGTACGGTATCTTTTTCCTCGATTTCGATTTCCTTGAGAACTTTGTAGACCGCAGAAATTTGGTCGAGGACCGCTGGGTTCGATGCATCGGCGATATGCAGCAGCAAGTCCGCTTGGCGAGCTTCTTCGAGAGTTGCACGAAAACTCGCGATTAATCGGTGCGGTAGATCGCGAATGAATCCTACGGTATCGCTGAGCAAAATTGGTCCCCACTCGGGCAGTTGCCAACGACGCGTGCGGGTGTCGAGTGTGGCGAACAGTTTATCGACGGCTTCTACATTGGCATTCGTGAGCGCATTCATCAATGTGCTTTTGCCAGCATTGGTATAGCCAACGAGACTCACCGTCGGCGTGCCTTCGCGAGCCGAGACCTCGCGGGTTTTACGACGCTCGATTTTTTCTAGCTCAAGTTTCAAATCGTGGATACGCTTTTCTGCGAGCCGTCGGTCGACTTCCAATTGCTTTTCACCGGGGCCACGCATTCCCACACCCATCGTTTGACGGGACAAGTGCGTCCACATCCGTTTGAGGCGAGGCAATGAGTATTCGAGTTGAGCAAGTTCCACAGCGAGTCGAGATTCGAACGTTCGTGCATGGGATGCGAAAATGTCCAAGATCAGTTCGGACCGATCCAGCACTTTACAGCCCACCGCCATTTCTAGAGTACGAGTCTGTGCGGGAGACAAATCGTTGTCAAAGAGAACAACGTCAGCATCGTGCAGTTCGACAAGTTCCTTTAGCTCCTCAACTTTGCCTTTGCCAAGAAACGATGCCGGTTCTGGATGTTCGCGACGCTGTATTAGTCCCGCAACTGCGTTGGTGCCCGCGGTTTCCGCTAATCCGCGAATCTCGTCCAGCGGATCTTCGCCGACAACATCGCGTGGCAAAACCATTCGTGCCAAAATACTTGTTTCGCTAGCCAATCCTCCTGAGCGATCATGCGTATGCAAAGCGAGGTTTTCTCCAATTCTTGAGCAAAAAACGAGGTGACAAAAACGATGTGACGATGACCTGCGTCTCGTGCGAGTACGCTTTGAACAGGCACAGCCTCTGTGGGAAGTATATACCGAATTGCCAGCTTAAATGAAATGTTTTCGATGTGTTCCAATTCGCTTGCAAAAAGCGGCGACGGTTTATGGACTGCTTTTCTTTACGGAAAGTTCGCGGTCAGGCGATCTGTGGACGCCATTTTCCCCACGGGAATAGAGTGCCAGCTAAGCAATATAGCGACTCAACGATGAGTGGTTTCCTTGGATTTTTGTGTGTTTTCGAAGAAGTTGGTAAAAAGTAACGATTAGCGAAAGTTTGCCGGTTGTTCCGACGATAACTAACCTGTCGGACGTGCTGTTCGCTTCTCGGAGCGAGCAATACGGGCGGCAAGGGGGGTTCCGAACGACTTGGGGCAAGTCACGCGTTTCTAGGTTTTCGTCTGTTGGAAACTTTGGTTTCGCGGTGCGCTTTGCCACATAAGCCATCCAGGAATCTTCGTCTCATGAAACGCTCACTTTATCGCTGGATCGCCTATCTTCAAATAGGCTTGGTGCTTTCGACAGGTTGCCATCCTACGCAGCCGTTCTTTGTCGGCGAAGACGGTGATCTTTCGCATTATCTCGATTCGGCCATGTCGATCGAGTATCCCGAGGTTCAAATTCAGTCGGTTCCCGAAGCGACCGATGTGATCGAGCCGTTTTCGGTTGACAATCAGAACTACGAAATCGTCGATCTATCTTTAGAAGACTGTGTATCCTACGCATTAGCCAATACAAAACTCGTACGCAGTTTGCCGGGCTCGAACCAGTTGACGGGCGATATCACGGCCGCGATCCTCAGCAGTCCTTCGCAGCAATTGCGAACGATGTACGACCCAGCAATCACGGCGAGCACCGCAAGTCCTCAGCCTACGGTTGTGGATCAGAACGGCAATCGCACTTTGCCGCGTGGTGCCGCCCGTGCGAACCAAGTTGGTGGTGTCGAAGCTGCCTTGTCCGAGTTCGATGCACAATACTCATCGTTCTTGGCTCACAATACAACCGACCGTCCTCGTAATACAGGACAAAACATTTTTACGCCAAACATCTTCACCGCACGCGATTCTACCTACCAATCGGCATTGTCCAAGAGAATTGCCACTGGTGGTGTTGTGACCGCTCGAGCGCAATCCATCTATTCGCAAAACAACGTCCAAGCGGGCAGTATCGCTCGATTTGTGCCGAGCGACTTTACTCAGACGCTTGAGATTCAGATTCAACATCCTTTGATGCGAAACCGTGGGACGATGGTCAATCGTATCCCCGTCGTCTTGGCTCGTATCAACGAAGACATTTCGCTGCTGCAATACGAAGAAGCGATTCGCAACGCAGTCAAAGAAGTCGAAATCGCTTATTGGGATCTATACTGTGCCTATTGGGCACTTGAGACAGCACGCACGGCTCGTGACGTTGCTCAACAAGTCTGGCAGGTTGCTAACGAACGCTATCAAGCGAAACAGGGACAGTTGTTTGCCAAAGCTCAGGCCGAAGCACAATTGGAACAGTTTCAATCTCAATTGACAGCAGCGTGGGGCGGGGCGAATCTTCCAGGTTTTGACAACGGCGTCACGGGCAAAGAACGCAAACTGCGGATGCTCATGGGTTGGCCAGCGACCGACGGACGCATGGTAAGACCTTCGGACAAGCCAAATATTGCACGCGTCGAATTCGATTGGTGTGAAATCCAAGGTGAGACTCTGCAACGAAACGTCGACCTTCGTATACAACGATGGGCTACCAAGCAACGCGAATTGGAATTGATCTCGGCCAAGAATCAGATTCTGCCCGAAGTCAACGTGTCGACTTTGTACCGTTGGCTCGGAGTGGGTGACACCCTGTTCCGATCGCACGGTTCCGGCCCTCCGTTCCCACAGCCAGGTTCCGAAGGATCCAGTGCTTGGGAAGGTCTGACCGGTGGCGATTACCAAGAAGCGGCTTTGCGACTCGAATTCATTCCTAACGCCATCGGTGCACGAAATGCACATGCCTTTGTACGAGCTGCTCAACTATCGTTGGCTAGGGAACACACGGTACTCGAAGAAAAAGAAATCGCTGCCGTTGCCAAGCTGAGTGATGAACTAAGCTTTATGAAGACGCACTACGAACTCATGCAGCTCAAATTGAATCAATGGTCCCAAGAAGAAGCCGGTGCACAATACTGGCTGGATAAATTCGAAGTTGGTGATACATCGCTCGACTTGATCCTTGACAACTTACTACGAGCCCAAGAGCGACGCACACGAGCTCAACAAGAGTATTATCGTGCGGTTTGCGAGTATAACAAGTCGATCGTCATGGTTCACTTGGTCAAGGGCTCCTTGCTGGAATACGACAACGTGACTTTGCAAGAAGGACCATGGCCTGAGAAAGCTCAATGGGACGCGACCGAACGAGCTCGCGAACGGGATGCAGCCAAGTACCTGCAAAACGGTGCAAGTCGCCCAGCGGTTATCAGCCAAGGTGAGTACATCCAAAACCAAGGAACTGCGAATGCTCCTTCGCTGCGGAATCGGCGCTCGGCTACGAACATGATTCAAGGGACTCCGACACTCTCGGCCCCGAAATCGGAACAGCCTAAGACAGTGCCTAGTGTTGAAGATGTACCCGCGAGCGAAAACGGCTCGGATAAGATGCCTGCAGGGCCTATTGAACGCCGATCGTTATTGGAATCCAACATCGACATCGGTCAATCCAGTGCCGCTGGCAAGTCAGAATGGGCTTCACGATCTCCAAATAATAACTCAAGTGGCTCAATGAATTTGAGCGACAATTCTTCCAACGTCCAACAAGCTTCGTCGCGTCAAGTCAACGCAAGCACCCCTGCTAACAAATTGAGAAATTAACCGATTCATTACGTACAGCAGTAGCTGTGAACGAGAGCAGGGGGAAAGTGCTGCAACGCGACTGAAGCTTAGGCTTCAGCCGCGTTACGGCCATTTATGGCTTTGAATACTCTGGGGTGTATTCGAAACGCCGCAGTTTGATTTTCGCAACTTGTAATTGGAAAATCGCAACCCGTAGCATGGCCACATTTGGCCGTGCGAAAATAAGATGGATTGCGTTCCATACGAGAGTAGATGAGGCAACAACAATGTTCATGAGCGTAATCATCAACGTAAACTTGTACCGCTCGGGCACGCGAAACCAGACCTCCTCATCCCCCGACCCCTTGCTCCTCCGGAGTACCGGAAGGAGAAGGGGAGAAAAGGATTGAGGACCTGTTTTTGGTCTAGCTTCGCAATCTGAAGCATGGATATCGCAACCCGTAGCATGGCCACATTCGGCCGTGCGAAAATAAGATGGATTGCGTGCCTTAGGGTTAAACTACCGCCACCAATTTAATCCGCAACTGCGATCGCCTACGAATTTACTCTTGTTGATGTACGCGAAACCAGACCTCCTCATCCCCCGACCCCTTGCTCCTCCGGAGTACCGGAAGGAGAAGGGG
>JANMNK010000297.1:0-5518 GCA_031373875.1 Pirellulaceae bacterium
AATTGGAAGGCCGACCGATTGTGGCTGACCGAGGAAGCTACACCATCGTGGGCCTCGCCAATCGCGCACAAAGGCTGTTCCTATTGGGTAAACCGTGTTGGAGTCGTGTACTGCTTGGATTCCGAAACAGGCAAGCTGCATTACAAAGAACGGACCAAGCAGTCTTGCTGGGCCACACCGTTTGCTACCGACGATCGCGTGTACTTTTTTGGCAAAGACGGAACAACAAGTGTCTTGGCCGCTGGCCCCCAATTCAAAGTTCTAGCCGAAAACGTCCTTTGGGACCCAGAATCGATAAAACCCGATGCAAATGCAGGCGCGAAAGAACCCACAGAAGAACGCCGTCGAGCCGCTGCCATGTTCTCTGGACCAACTGTTTATGGAGTTGCCATTGCCAATGACAGCATAGTCATTCGGGTGGGTGATCGTTTGTTTTGCGTTCGAGGAGAAAAATAGCGGGAAATGACCATAAAGGGGGTTCAAGGAAGAAACACTTGCCTTGAGCTTGCCCGCCTGCTAACGTGACAATGTCTGGAAGTTGCGTTGCAATGTTTCCGTGTGCGTTTTGCCAGTTGGCGATCAGCACACAAGGTGTTTTTTGCAGTTTCTCTTAAAGGAGATTTTTAGAGTGAAGAAGTTTACGATTGCGATTGCATTGTTGGCGATGGCTGGCATTGTTACCAGCTCCGTGGCATTAGATGATGCCAAGAAGAATCCTTTGGATGGCGTCAAGTGCTTGATGATGCCAGACAAGGCCGTTAAAGAAGACAAGGCTGTTGATTACAAGGAAGGCAAAGTTTACTTTTGCTGCCCTGGTTGCGTAAAGAAGTTCAGCGAGAACAAGGACAAGTACGAAGCTAAGGCCAATCAACAATTGGTCCGCACCGGTCAATACAAGCAAGAAGTTTGCGTGTTCAGCGGTGGCAAGATCGATGAAAAGCAAAGCATTGAAGTTGGTGGCACGAAGGTTTCCTTCTGCTGTGGCAACTGCAAAGGCAAAGCTGAAAAGATGGAAGGTGAAAAGCAAGTCGAAGAGTTGTTCGGAAAGAACGCTTTCGAAAAAGGCAAGTTCACCAAGGTAAAGGCTGAAAAGAAGTAAGCGAAAGCGGCCTTTGATTTTTCAAAAAAACACGACTCCCTGTTTGGTTCTCCAAGCTGGGAGTTTTTTGTTGGATCAGCCGCTCTTCGCCATGACGACTGCATCTTCGGAGCCAGTGCATCCATCGTCATCCAACGTCTGTTTCGTACCGAAGCAATAAGTGCGTTAACGCAACAAGCCCATGATCACGAATGCAATAATTGGCAGGACGATCATTGCTACCAATAGTCCCAATAGGATCTTAACGACAATATGTGTCTGGAAGACTATATGGGGAGTTGCCTCCATCACACGTTGGTATCTTGGCGAAAATACAACCTGCCCTTTCCTGGACCAAAGCAAATACAAAAGGTAGGCGCTGACTAAAGTTCCAAACGGAATCCCCAACAACCCAATCGCCCCAATCACTGTGCCACCTGTCCGACCAAAATTCGATAGTTCACGCAACCCCACAGCGACAAACCACTGCAGAATAGATAGGCCGATGGTGATAACGGCTAACAAAAAAAGAAAGATTCCGATAACGACTTGCTGCCCACCAAACAAATTAGCCGCGGCCACGAGAAAATAGACGACTCCGGCCAAAATACCAATTACCGAACCTATCATGAAAAGTAATCCAAACGATCGAATGGATGCTTCGTGGCTGAGATGTTTCCTTCGAATCTGTTCGTCAGACGAACCAGCAATTCCTGAATCGAGTCCTAAGCCTACACTAGGCGGAGCGTAGGGATTCTTGGAGGACGCACCAGCAGAATACGTGGATCGCGGTGTGTTTGCATGGGCAAAGGGGTCCGGCGATGGGATCGCCGCGAACAGGTCATTGCCCCAAAGATTGTTGCTCGCCGAGGTGTTACTCCCTAGAGGCTCATCAGTTGGCAATGGCTCGATATCACTTTGTGGAACAACCATTTGCGATCGGCAATGGGAGCACTGAACGGTCTTGCCTGCCCAAGATATCGGCGCTTGCAAGTGGGCGGCACACGTTGGGCAAGCAATCGTCAACCGTTCCTCGGGCAGTAAGCCTGAAGCCCGTGTAACGTTAGGTCCGGTTGCGCTTGAGGTTTTCGTTATTGAATTTGTTCTTGTCGGCGGCTTAATCGCGCGTTCATCTTTGGCGACTTGTACAGGATGGATGGACTCGCGCGATTTGCCGGCAGCGATCGCTGTTTCGGAATGTTTCGTTTCTTGTGCCGATGCCTCCGGCTCCGCCTTAATGATGAAAATCGTCTTGCAGGCAACGCACTTGCCTTTGCGGCCTGCCATTTCCGGCTTTCCATTGTGCAATTGATGGCAAGACGGACAAGAGAATACAAACGAAGCTTGGCTAACTGATTTGTTCGTCGGCTTTGTAGAAATCACAAACACTGCCTTGCACTGCAGGCACAGTCCTTGCGTTCCTTCAAGTTTGGAATCGCATATCAGCAAGTGTTGACACTGGGGGCAGGCAACTTGGATCTTTCCATCCAGGGACTGCTGAGGTTCGTTTGCGCTGCTGTTTCGAATTGCCTGCGGCGATGAGGGGGGGATAGGCACGACCACTTGGCAGCCCGGGCACATACAGTGTTTTCCGGCGCTACCATCAGGTACGCGTAGACGGCGTGCACACTCGGGACAAGCAAACTCGATGGGCATAGCCGGACTAAATAAGTGAGGAATTCAGAAACTCGAATTATGGTGGAGTTATCTACATTAAATTGAGCAAACTAAAAAGCCAAGTAACTTTGTCTATTCTCAATACCGAAACGTCCAAAAGCCCAAAGATTCGGCGGGGCTTGATCACAAATCCGCGAATTGCCCCCATTTCCCATTGTCTAAAAACGTGGAAAATCAGGTCTGAAAAATTTCGGCAGAACCTTTATTGATTATCGTCGTTTAAGTGTAGGCAAGGATACGGAAAAGTCAGTCACGCTGATTTAATAGCTTCCTGTACACCCTTTTGGACAACATGTTACGTTTTCGGAGATAGGCGAGATTCTATGAGTAAAAAATTCAATGTTGCAATGGTTGGGTTGGGATTCGGGTCCGAATTCATTCCTATTTACCAAAAACATCCAAACGCCAACGTTCTCGCTGTTTGTCGACGCGATCAAGTGAAAATGAATGAGGTTGCTGATCACTTTGGAATTGCCAAAAGGTATACAGAGTTCGAACAAGTTTTAGCCGATCCCGAAGTTGATTTTGTCCATATCAACAGCCCGATTCCCGACCACGCTTGGATGAGCATGGAAGCGTTGAAAGCGGGCAAGCATGTCATGTGCACCGTTCCCATGGCGACCACTATCGAGGACTGCGACAAGATTTGCCAACTGGTGGCCGACACTGGCCTCAAGTACATGATGGCGGAAACCGTCGTTTATAGTCGCGAATTCTTGTTCATCAAAGAAATGTATACCAAGGGCGAACTAGGAAAAATCCAGTACATGTCCGCTTCGCATCCCCAAGACATGGAAGGATGGCCGGAATACTGGGAGCGGATGATTCCTATGCATTACGCTACTCACGTGGTCAGCCCTGTCTTGGGTTTGGTCAACGGTCGCGCCGAGTACGTTTCGTGCTTTGGTTCGGGCGAGATTCGCGAAGACCTCGCCAAGAAGTCTGGAAACAAATTCGCTGTCGAATCGTGCCATATCAAGATCAAAGATTCCGATATCGCCGCTCACATTTGGCGATTCTTGTTTGATACCGCACGCCAGTATCGAGAAAGTTTTGACGTATACGGTACGAAAAAGAGTTTTGAATGGACGTTGGTTGAAAACGAGCCACACGTTATTCATACCGCCAAGAAACCAGAACCTGAAATTGCTTCCAAAGTCGAGGTTCCCGACTACGCTCACCTCCTGCCACCCGAAATCCGACAGTTTACGCAGTCAATTCAAGACGCGCATCATTTGTCGTTCGTCCAAGGGGGCGGCCACGGTGGCTCCCATCCGCATCTAGTAAATGAGTTCGTCAGCGCACTTGTCGCCAATCGCGATCCTTGGCCCAATGCCGTAACAAGTGCAAACTGGACTTGCGTTGGTATCTGCGCACACGAAAGCGCTATTCAAGGTGGGCAGATCGTCAAATTACCAGCCTTCACATTGAACTAATATCAAATCAAATATTCGCACCACTTGAGGACAGCATGTATTACAAGATGATAAAGCCCGTTTTGCTATTCGTTTGGCTCAGCATTCTTTTCAACTCCGTCGCAGTTTTGCTGCAGGCTGCCGATCCGTTACGGATTGTTTTCTTGGGAGATCAAGGCCACCATCGCCCTTCGGATTTGGCTGGCCGCATTGTTCCCGTGCTTAAACAAAAAGGTATCGAACTGCAGTACACGGAGGACATGAACGTTCTCTCGCCTGAACGTCTCAAAGAGTTCGATGGCTTGATGGTCTACGCCAATATCGACGAAATTTCCAAGGATCAAGAAAAGGCTCTGATTGATTTTGTCGCGTCAGGAAAAGGCTTTATTCCGGTTCACTGTGCGACGTATTGTTTTCGTAATTCCGATGCCTATGTCGAACTTTGCGGCGCACAATTTCAAAGCCATGGTGGCGAGGAATTTGAAACGGTCATCGTCAACGATAGCCATCCTGTGATAAAGGGTTTTGGCGGTTTTCGAAGCTGGGATGAAACCTACGTACACACTCGCCATAACGAAAAGGACCGCACTGTACTTGAGGTTCGTCGTCAAGGCGGACAAGCGAAAGGCAACAAAGAAGAGCCGTGGACTTGGGTGAGAACCCACGGAAAAGGTCGCGTGTTTTATACGGCTTGGGGTCACGATACGCGAACTTGGTCGAACCCTGGATTTCACAATTTACTTGAACGCGGCATGCTCTGGGCTTGCGGACGGAATCCTGCCGAAGCGGGTGACTTCAGCGATGCAAGCGTTTTCCCGGTCCCACGCATCACCGAATTTCGAAAGGACGTAAAGCCCTTCACGTTCACAGAAGTCGGCGCGAAAATCCCTAACTATACCCCAGGACCAAAATGGGGAACGCAAGCCGAGCCTTTGTCGAAGATGCAGGACCCTTTGCCCGCAGAAGAGTCCATCAAACATTACATCACGCCCGTTGAATTCGCGCCGCAATTATGGGCCAGCGAACCGGATTTGCAAGGCAAACCTATCGCCATGAATTGGGACGACCGCGGTCGATTATGGATTTGCGAAACGGTCGACTACCCCAATGAACTGCAGCCTCCGGGAAAAGGTCGCGACAAAATCCGTATTTGCGAAGATACTAATGGCGATGGGAAAGCAGACAAATTCACCGTCTTTGCGGAGCAACTGAGTGTTCCAACTACCTTGGTACATTTTCGTGGCGGAGTGATCGTCCAAGACGGTCAGACCACTATTTATCTCAAGGATATCGACGGCGATGATCGTGCTGACCTTCGACAAGAGCTGATCACAGGTTGGGCAATTGG
>JANMNK010000312.1:0-8706 GCA_031373875.1 Pirellulaceae bacterium
TATCATGGGTCGAAGACCTTTGTGAAGTGGGAACGAGCCAAATACAACGAGCAATATGCTCGATGCCCTACCATTTCACAAAGGTCATTTTTTTGGCTAGCAATAGCTGCTTCCCGCAAATCTAAATCGGACGACCTGTTCACCCCAAGGCGTAGTTCGGCACCCCCGACCTACGCCTTTTTTCGTCCCCCGATCACCAAGCCCTTACACGCCATCTGCCGCTCTCTCCAGCGCCGCAATATCGATTTTTGTCATCTGCAACATCGCCCCCATCACGCGATCGGCCACAGCCGCATCGTTGCTCGCAAGCAAATCCGTTAACGCTTGCGGAACAATCTGCCAAGACAATCCATATCGATCCTTCAACCAACCACATCGACTTGGCTGACCACCTAGAGTCAAGGCATCCCACAAACGATCCACTTCCCGTTGGTCCTGGCATCGCACGGCCAAGGAAATCGCTTCGTTGAATTGAAAGTGGGGACCACCATTGAGTGCAACAAACTCAACGCCATCAAGACGAAAAACGACGGTCATTGCGGTCCCCGCTGGTGACGGACCACCCGGCGGATATCGCGTCACATTGAGAACTTGAGAGTTTGGGAACAGCGAACAATAGAACGTCGCCGCTTCTTCGGCATTCTGGTTGTACCAAAGGAACGTACGGATTTTCTGAGAAATCATCTGATCTGCTCCTGAGTTTTTTGAGAGTCGCACAAAATGTAGTGCAATGGAAACGACTTTATGTATTTAGCCCCGGCATTGATTGCAGCATGGCACAGTACACCTCGTCGGTCGTCAAATTTTTCCTTGGCGAAGCGATTGACCATCGATGCCCGAACGGATCGACGATTTGACCGTATCGATCTCCCCAGAAAACATCCGCAACCGGCATCTTGATCGTTGCACCCGCTTGAACCGCCTGCGCAAACGTCGCGTCAGCATCTTGGACGACCAAGTGAATCGTCACGGGAGATCCGCCAAGCGACAGTGGCCCCAAATTCTGCCAATCTCGATTTTCTTCCGCCAGCATCAGCATACAGTTCCCAATGCTCAATGACGCATGAACGAGAAAGCCATTGGGAGCGACCAACCGCCGAACCTCGACGGCATTAAATGCGTTCTTGTAAAATTCGATCGCTTTCAAACCATTTTCGCAAACCAAAATCGGTGTGATCGAACAGACGTTATCGGCCGTCGTCGTTTTGTCCAAGTCTGTCATGATTGCGAATGGCCTTTAGCTGACGCGACGATAGTGGTTCTTCATGAACGGCACCCAATTACCATCGGGACCAAGGAACTGCGATGCGAGCGTGCGGTGGTTGTCGTCGACGAATTCGATGATGTCTTGATATTTGGCCATCGAACCATCCCCGGTAGAGCTTGGACCTTCGGAATCCAATGTTAGGACTTTGTTCGATGCATCCAGCGTGCCCCGATAAGGCCACAGATGCGTCATAACTGAGGCGATAAACGTGCCAACAAATTGTTTCGCCACGGGATCAAACCCGAGCGTCATGACTGTCTTGCAAAGGCCGCCATCAGGCATTTCGCCTTGCCCTTCGCCGATCGTCCATAAACCGCCAAGCGAACGAACCGATTCCTTGCCCGTCGAATGTATGGTCGGTTGATCCGGGCCCATGTTGCACTCACCTTGGAAAGTCCAGTCGCCAATCATTCGTTCAAGCCACCGATGTTCCGCTGTCGGTTGTGGAGATTCCATTTGAGTGTCCCTCGTCAATAAGAAAATAAGAGTGCCTGAATCTGGCTGGTAAAGATCAGATTAGCTTACACCATTGGCCCCAAGAATTCATGCCCTCCCAGAGTTGGCATACGACCACCGCAAAGAACGTGGCGAAATCAAATTCGAACCCGTGTTCGGGGCGAGCAACAGACCACCTGCGAAGAGCGCATATGGTGTGATCAGAAGTACTAAAAGACTACGAAGAAGTCGACAGACCGCAGCGAATTATTGCTTTGCGACCGCAAGCCGTTTTTGCCGTCTCCGGTAGAATGCAAACCCAGCAGCACCGCAACCAAGCAACAGCGCGGAGCTTGGCTCGGGTACAGCAGAGATCGTATAATTTAGATAGACGTCGGAGCCCTGTTGAGAAAGACTAAACGTCGAGCCATTTCGCACGGTATTGAACAAATTACCGCCTCCGTCAGCCCAGTTCGCTGTATGGAGGTTGAAGTTGCCGAGATTGAATGGAGTTCCAGAAACATCGTAAATCAACCAACCACTCGTACCAAGTTTGCTCGTAGCCCAGAACCCATCCAACCAGGAAACGCCGCCAACTCCCGAGAAGTCCAAGTTCAAGCCAGTCGAACCCACAAAATCAAGGTCGCCAGTAACGATGATCTGATCGAAGATTGTAGTAGGCGAATTCGAGGTTGAGTCGTCAATCAACTCCCACTTGACTACCGAAGCTCCACCTGTATAGCTGAGGTTGCCGTTGAACGTCTGAATACCCGTCGAGTTTCCTGGGCTATGAATACCGGAGATGGTCGTATTGCCACCAATCGTCCCCGATCCCCCAAGCGTAGCGCCTACCGCTACCATAACGTTCCCCGTTGCGAGAGAGTTATCGCCGTTAATGATGAGCGTACCCGCCGTCACATTTGTAGTACCGGTGTAGGTGTTGTTACCAGTCAGCGTCAGCTTTGCGCCTGCGCTGTTCATCGTCAACGTATTCCCTGCGCCTGCGATGATGCCTTGATAAGTACTATTGCTGGAACTGGTTTAATTCACATTGCCAGTGATTGTGCTTGAAGCATTGCCAGCCGAAATCGTTCCACCGGTGACGTTTAATCCGGCGGTCGCAGTCAGATTTGCACCGTTGCCGATATTAAAATTGCCGCTGCTGGACGTAACCACTCCGGTAACACTGCCATTACCGTTCCAATTGCCACCAGTCACTCCGAGCGTACCAGCAATACTGCCTGCCGACTTGTCAATAACACCGTTGCCAGTCAAAGTCGCATTTCCGTTGATCGTTCCACCACCGGAAAGCGTTCCTGCAGTCCCAACGTTCACGGTGCTGCCCGCTGCAGTCGAACCATCAACTTGCAAAGTCCCAGCGTTGATGTTTGTCGAACCGGTATAGGTGTTATTGCCGCTAAGAACTACAATCCCACTCGTGCTTTTGGTTAAAACAACGCCAGCGCCGCCAAGTATTGCGCTGATCGATCCGTCACGGACGTCGTAGCTGCTTCCTGTCAGCACGCCGCTGATACTCGTGATCAATCCGCTATTGAGCTGAACAACTCCAACGGTGTCACTGTTTGCCCCAAGAGCCAAGGTTCCGCCGGATACTGTCACCGCACCACCATTAGCGATAGTGTTGGTCGCATGACCGAGTGTCAAGGTACCGGCATCTACATTCGTTCCACCGATGTAACTGTTCGTGTTCGTCAAACGTACGGCACCAGAACCAACTTTGGTCAATGCACCATTTCCAGAGATAACTCCGGTAAATCGCAAACCGTTTACAGGATCGATTGGAGATTCGCTTGTAACGGAAATTGAACCATCAAGCGTTATATTACCTGAGTAGCCATAGGTGCTGCTCGAATTCGTACTGTTCGAACCCAAGAGCGTCGTTCCGCCCGTACCCGCAGCGACGATGAAGCTGTTGGTTACGTTGGTGCCCGTAGTTGAAAAAACAGTCACATTTCCTTGCCCGGATGCGCCGAGCGTAATTTGGTTCGCAGAATTTCCGAATGCGCTGGAAGAGTTGTACGAAACCGTCCCTTTGTTTACTAACACATTCCCGACAAACGAATTGTTGGTTTGAATACGGATTGAGTTTATTTGCGAGAGATTACTGGAAGATTGGTTATCAAAGGTAACGTTGCCATTGCTTGCTATCACGCTTGAAATCTGGATTGCTCCAGTCGCGTTAGTCGAAGAACCCGTGTTTTGAATTAGCAAGCTATCTGCGAGCGTAAGTGTTCCCGCGGAAATGTTCAAGGAATTATTTGAGCCTGCATTCGTATTTGTATTCCGTATAACGGCTCCGGCGCCGCTATTGTTTAACGTTATACCGTTTGTGTTGGTTATCGTTCGATTAAAGTTCGTGTTGTTTGTCAGCGAAATGGTGCCGACCGTCACCGCAGCACCGGTATCTTGAGTTGTGTTACCATTATTAGATCCATTGAAATTCGCGATTGCCCCGACACCGTTCGGGATTCCTGTTCCATTCCAACCCGGGCTGCCGTTTGAGCTCCAACTTGCGTTTCCTCCGGTCCAATCAGATGCAACTACCGGTGTCAGCAAAAACAGGGAGAGAATAGGGATCAAGTAGCTGAAAGAAATAACATAGCTACAAATTCGGGACATTCGTTTCTCGCTTGAGGGTACATCAGGTGACGAAGATAAGAAATTCATTTCGAAAAAAGCCTCAAAATTGTCAATGTTTGAACTGCTATTGCTTTATCGTCCACTTGAACTAGTCGTACAACGTGAGTTCAGGACGGAGATACCTGTCTAGCGACTACACGAGTCTCCAGGCAACGATGAACCGGCGATGACTCTCTGCTGTAAACTACGGGGACCAGTATAATACTTCGGACCCAATATTCCCATTGGCGCGATTAGGCGTTTCGGGAAATTTGGGAAAGATTTACATGTTGCCTAAACCCTGCCAGTTGGGGTTTGAGCCTAGAAGTAATCTCCTCCTGCCACCTCGGCTAAGCAAGTCAAGATTGCGAAAAATGATAGAAAAATGCCTGATCGATGGCAAAGAGTTGGTTTGTCGTAAGTTGCATATTTATATAGACTTACAGCATATTACCAACATGAGTTTAGCTAGTTGTTTTAGGTGGACGGGCACGCACTTACTCGGGGGCCGCTCGGCAAAATGCTTGCTATTAAAACTGGCTAAACTATGTATTTGGTCTGGCACAATAGCTAATCCGGAGCGGAACATTGTGGGATGCTTCTTGGCGGGGTAATGGCATGGATAACGAACGATCGCAAATGCTGGTGCGGTTGAGGCCCAACATCAACAGTAGATCTTTCGGTATTTGCACGCGATGCTTGGAAACGCTGAGGATGCTAGTAATATGATGCAGGAAACGTCTGTGGCACTTTTCCAGAAAATCGATCAATTCGACAACGAATAGCCGTTTTTGCCTTGGGCGTGTCGGTTCGCTTACCTGGAAGTGCTCAAATGGCGCGAGCGGACTGCGAAAAAACCGTTGTTACTGGATACAGCAGTCGTGGAACTGCTCGCGCGAAGTCGCGAACTCGAGGATCCTTTGTTGCAACAAAGAATGAGCGTATTGCCCGACTGTTTTGCACTCTTGCCAACAAAGATGCTTTTGCGGTCCGTGCTCGCTACTTTGAGGGCGTCCAAGCTGACGAGATTGCCGCCAAATTACAGTTGAGCCGACGGACTTTGTTTCGCGAGCTAGAACGTATTCGTAAGGTGCTAATGGATTGCATCGACAAAAAACTTGCTGCACCGGAAGGCTGAAAGATGAACGCGGAAACAAAATGTTTGCTTGAGGTACTCGTCGCTTACTTGATCGACGGCCACTTGGATGACTCGGGCCGTGAAATGCTCAACTTCCTGTTGCGAGACAACGAGTCCTGCCGCACTCATTACAACGCTTTGGTGGATGTCCAGTCCGGAATGCGGCACTTGGCGAGTCAGCCGATCGAAGCGTCCGCGCCCTCGTTGCACTTGAATGTGGAGTCAGCCGGCAATCATAATAGTAGTGGAACGTCGACTTTACGCTTGACGATGATACCTTGGGCCATCGCGCTGGTTTCAGCGGCAGCGTTGTTCATCGTAGTGATCAACTTGATTGGTCCTTTCCAACAATCGGAACGACGTGCCGACTCATCCAGGGGGCGTGAATCCGCAGCAAGTCGTCCGGTGCCGAGTGATTCGGCGGGGACTGACGCGCGGCTGGTGCAAGTATCGGGAGCAGAGTATTTTGACGGAGGTCCCGATGCTCCCTGTCAAATCGCAACTCTCAATCGCGAATTTTATCTGATCACAAGCACAATCATGTTGGAGTTCCCTTATGGTGCGCAGGCTGTTCTGGAAGGACCAAGTGTTTTTACTGTGCTGGGAGCCGATCGATTGAGTGTCAAGGTCGGCCATTGTAGCGTGCACGCACCGGACGGTGCTGAAGGTTTTCGCGTCGAAACTCCACAAACCGACGTGGTTGATTTGGGAACACGATTCTCCGTTCGCGTGAACGATTTCGAGGCGACCGATGTTCAAGTGATCGAGGGAGCTACAGAAGTCCACTCGACCAAAAGTTTTGGCTTCGAAGAAAAGCTGTTGTTGACCGATAATCAGGCACGGCGGTTTGCGGATGATCGAAAAGGCTTTGGTCGGTCGATTCCGTTTGAGCCCGCTACTTACGCAGCAGGACTTCCGGATCGAATCGTTCGTTATCGGACGGACCCAAGTGTGGACAAGGACGCAGTGATTTCTGCCTGAGGTGAGTTTCGATCGTTAAAGGTACAGCGAGGTAACAAACTGGTCGAATATTCTGCCGACGAATTAATCGGAATTGAGATTTAAAGTTTTGTTCCGGAACCGAACACTTTGAATGTAGCAGCGAGTTCAGACGCCAAAACGCGGGTGCGCGACCTCATGGAAAACGATCGCAGTATAGCGACTGGCGTGATTAATCCCGGTGGCTCAGCAACAGCACTGAGTCGTGATGCAATTTTTGAACGCGACGATGCAACTCCGGGACTGGCTTTGAAGTTTAACAAGCCCATAGTCAATGGAGTTGGTCCCGACGTGATATTCTTTGACTTGCAAAGCAGGATGGAAGCTCCTTACAGCCATGACTTAAAACAAATCGCAATCAATCGGTTTCCCGATGACATTCAGACAATGGTTCGTAAGCCTGACGCAGATCAGACACCTTACGAACGGCAAATGGCTTATCTGGTGATGCGCCAAGTGGGCGCCGAATGCAATTCTGTGGAGAGCCAACTCAAGCCCGACGAGAAAGATCGCGTCTTGGAACTCAAGCGAGCACTTGAGACGCACGCCTCGAAACCCTCAGGCCGCTTGCCGTCGCGATCGGAGTGCGTGAGGTTGGTCGTGCCGCACCACCGACTTCGCTGCCTAAACGCCCCGACGAACCGATCGAGCCCGGGATACCAAGCATTATCGATCCATCGCCTTCGACGATCGTTCCAGCAGAGAGTCCGATGGAGACAACCGGACGTCGCTCGACACTAGCAAAGTGGCTGACTGATCCCAACAACCCGCTGTCCACCCGCGTGATCGTCAATCGTGTTTGGCAAAGTCATTTCGGTCGCGGATTGGCTTTCAATACCAGCGATTTTGGACGACTGGGTGAACCGCCGAGACATCCTGAGTTGCTTGACTATTTGATCTCTCGATTTGTCCAAGAAGGTTGGAGTATCAAGGCGCTGCGACGATTGATTCTGAATTCCGCGACCTATCGTCAGTCCACGCAACATCCGCAATTCGCTCGGTACCAAACGATCGACCCGTCAATCCTCTAATATTGGCGAAGCCAAACCAAACGATTGCAAGCTGAACAAATTTGCGATGCGTTGCTGGCTGCGACCGGCCAACTGCAACCCAAATCTGGCGGACCGGGAACTCTATCCGATTCCCTTAATCGCTCGATCTACACGCGTGTGATGCGAAACTCGCCCCATGAATTGCTAAAAAGTTTCGACTTGCCATTGTTCTTTTCCAGCACGGCTTCGCGCAACACAACCACCACACCCGTTCAATCCCGGTTGCTCATCAATAGCGACTTGATGATGGGTTACGTGCGACAATTAGCAAGTAGCGTTTCGCACGAATCCAGTGACGTCAAATCGCAAGTCGAGCTTGCATGGCGACGAGCATTTGGCCGGCCCGCAACCGATCAAGAGATTGAACAATCCTTGGCATGCATTGCCGATCAGACGCAACGGTTACAGGAACTCAAATCCAAGTTCGAAGTGGAAAGCGTCATCGAGCGAGCCAAGCGTCCTTATCGAGATGGGCTGGCGTTGCGATTCGATTCGATGCCGACAACTCGCAGCTAGAGTTGAAGGTCGCGGATGACGAGGCGCTGAACGCGAGCGACTTTACGATCGAAGCCTTCTTCCAAGTGCGCAGCGTCGATGAAGGCTCCACGGTACGGATCATTGGCGGCAAATGGGATGGTGACCGAACCAAGCCTGGCTGGGGCATCGGCATCACGGTCAAAGGCTCTCGCAGAAAGCCTCAAACATTGGCACTCCAAATCGTAGGCTTAACGCGCATAGGTGAAATTGCAGAAGAAGCCGTTTTTTTCCGACCAACGGATCAATTTGAACACTCCTTTTTTTGCCGCCGCTGCAGTTCGCTTGGCCACGGAAACAAGTCCAGGTTCGGTAAACGCAATATTCGAGTCAATAAGTTGTTCGGAGACTGCCCAAAGGAACATGGCGTTAACACGGCTGATAAACATGTTACCGGTTCGCCGTGATCGTCCTTCGACAAAATGACGGATAGCCTGAATGCCAACGGTCCGAATTGACCAACGCCAACGTCAACATACAGCTTACGAAGCGGTTTCAACAGATACTTGATGTTCTGTCGCGTGGAGCTCGGTTTACCTGTTGGCGTTAGATAGTGCCATTTACAGTGCTTCCAGTAAGCAGCAATGACCTCGGCAACGGTAATTTCCGTTTCGAACTGTGGTGTCGGTCGACGGTCGCCT
>JANMNK010000336.1:0-6153 GCA_031373875.1 Pirellulaceae bacterium
GTTTGGACTGTGCGCGGTGCCACGATCATCCGTTTGATCGATGGACCCAATCCAATTTCGACGAGGTCAGTCGATTCTTCGCGGGCATGAGATCGCGCCAGTCTAGCGGCGACAACATGGAACTTTACGACGACGTAGCTCAAACGAGAAAAGTGGATAAAGAAAGTTTGCCGAAGTTCTTTACGAGCGCGTCGCCCAAGACCGGTATGTGGCGCGATGAATTGGCGCTTTTCGTTGTACGGAGCAAACCGTTTGCGAGAACTTTTGCGAATCGAGTTTGGTATCAACTAATGGGGCAAGGAATCGTCGCTTCGCCCGACGATTTCAACTCCGAGAACGCTCCAAGCAGCAAATTGCTACTGGATTACTTAACCAACCAAGCCCGCCAGCAGTCATTCGATATCCGCGCAATGGTTCGGGAGATTTGCAATTCGAAAGCCCACCGAAGACCCGTCGCGACTCGGGCGACATCGCCGACCGAGATTGCGTTGTTTGCCTCGAGAGCAGTTAAACCAATGACGGCGGAGTCGTGTGTGTATTGCGTTTCCATTGTGCTCGGTTAGGCCCATCCCTTGAACCAGCGCAACGAGTTAATTCAAGAAAAGGTCGGAACGATAGACGAGGATTTTAGTGCCATTTACGACTATCGCGAGACGATCCAAAATTTAATGATGCGACTGACTCGGGAAATTAAATCCCCAACCCAGTCACTTGACGAGCTTTTCTTTCGAACGCTTTTTCGAATACCGACCGAATCCGAACGAGTGGACGGAAGACGGTCCGACCCATTTGGATACCTTCGAGCCAAAGACTGGCACGCCAAAAACTGGTACGGACACGAGCGGCGAATTCAAATCGATAGCGACAAACGCTCCTGCCAATCGTATCAGCGAAACGCTCCCGCCTATGTCCAAGCACATGGCCAAATTCAATCCGCAGCCTCAAAAGGTTAAATGGCGTCTGCAAAAAAATCATCGTCCGGGCAAGCGTCAGATTAATGCGAGGCGGTGTCCGTTGGTTTTTTTGACGACCAGAACAGTTTCTTGCCAATGGTTACTACCAGCAAAACCAAACTGCCAACAAGCACGCCGAATAACGCATCCAATGACATGGCGACAATATGTTCCAGAAGCCATCCAATTACTGAGATATCGGCTACGAGTTCGCTCCAATGATGAAACGTCGCGTAAACGACTGGCAGCCCTTCCACCAAAATATGGCCCCCAACGAGGAACATTGCGAGCGTGCCCGCGACCGCAAGGAACTTTAGAAGAAGAGGAGCGAGAGTCAACAAACCGAAACCCACGTTGCGTTGGATACTGCCCCACGCACTGGTCGCGTTCTTTTTGCTGAGGTAAATTCCGGCATCATCCATTTTTACGATTAATGCAACTAGTCCATACACCCCAACCGTCATGATTAGGGATATGACGATCAATACCAGTGTTCGCGTCATTAAAGTGAAATCGCGTACCGTTGCTAATGAGATAACAATAATCTCGGCTGACAGTACAAAGTCGGTGCGAATCGCGCCGCGAATTTTTTCTTTCTCAACTGCCACTAAGTCTACGGTTTCGTCAGCCACATGAGCAATCAACTCGGCATGTTCTTTTTCTACTTCTTCATGCGAGTGCAAGAATCGATGCGCTAGTTTTTCAACACCTTCATAACACAAATAGGCACCACCGATCATCAATAGCGGCTTGACTGCGGCTGGCCAGAATCCACTGATGAGTAACGCACCGGGCACGAGGATGGCTTTATTGACCAAGGACCCCTTTGCGACAGCCCAGACGACGGGTATTTCGCGGGCAGGTGATACACCTGTAACTTGCTTTGCATTGAGCGCCAGATCGTCGCCGAGAACACCGGCTGTTTTCTTTACGGCAACTTTGCTCATGACCGCGACATCATCCAAGATGGTCGCGATATCGTCGAGCAACATTATTAGACTTCCACCTGCCATTACGTTCTCCAGACACAAATGGTCCGTTCAATTAGTTCGTTATTTCGTATATTTCGGGCTCGATTAAGATACCTCAAGCACACGACAACTTCGAGCCATCTTTGCTCTTTTGTAACCTTTACATGCCTGCCGCGGACCATCGAATCTTGAAACCACAGTCTAAGGGTCGATCTGCTGAATCTTGCAATTGAGCTCGTTCGGACTTGAACTGCTTTAATCCCAAGCAGGCCGTTGGCTCCGAGAATTTCTTCGGAAGTTCGCTCAAGAGTCGCGATTCGGAATGGCCCGTCCAAAGAACGGCTAACGGAGTTTCGTTAAGCACTTCAAAACACTGTTCAAGCAAAAGTTCCATGTCGCACTCGAAATCCCAAACTTGACCTTTGGGCCCGTGCCCGTAGGTCGGCGGGTCCAGCAAGACGAGATCGTACCGATTTCCTCGTTTGATTTCTCGCTCGACAAATCGTCGTGCGTCTTCCTGAATCCATCGAATTGGCGCAGCTTGCAAATCACTCGATTCGGCGTTAGCCCTTGCCCATTGCAGAGTGGGACGCGAAGCATCGACATGGGTCACTTCGCAACCCGCCGCCGCCAGTACCAACGTGCTCGCACCGGTATAGGCAAATAAATTCAAACAACGAACACGATCGCGGGCCTGGGACCGAGACTTGACCAACTCCCTGAGCCACTGCCAATTGGATTGCTGCTCTGGAAAGACCCCGATATGGCCGAAGGGAGTCGGCTTGAGTTGCAGTACCACGGAACCAAATTGAAATCGCCAGTCTGAGCCGACAGAATTTGTTCCCTGCCATCCGGCCCCTTCGCGAACCTCAAACCGCAGTTGAGCATTCAGCCAACTCGTTGAGTTAACTTTTTTCCAGTGCTCTGCCGCTTGGCAAGGTCGATCGACTAGGACTCCTTCGATGCTCTCCAGTTTCCTACCGTCCCCGAAATCCACCAGGAGATAATTACTGCCAGGTGGATGCATTTAGAAAAGTTTCCTTTTCAGAAATGGAACAGGCGGTTTTAGTCGCGTGTCGATCGGCAAGTGACAATTGGAACCTGTGCAATAAAGTATTACGATTCATCGTCCGCTTTGAAAGAGCCGACCAATGTTGGAATGTAACCGCACAATTCTTGCTTGCCGAAATACAACTCGATCTCGCGAGCAGCGGCTTCTTCTCCGTCTGATGCATGCACGAGATTCATTTGTCGGGAGCTACTCAAGTCTCCGCGGATCGTGCCAGCGGCGGCTTTGAGACCGCTCGTTGCTCCTAGCAAATCGCGTACGACTCGAATCACTTCAAGTCCTTCGACGACCATCGCGACTATTGGTGCGGACGTGATGAAACTTTCCAGACTGGGATAGAACGGTTTCGAAACATGCTCTGCGTAATGCTTCTTAGCCAGTTCTGGCGTCACTACCAACATTTTCATAGCGATGATATTGAGCCCCTTGGCTTCAAACCGTCCGATAATTTCGCCCATAAGTCTACGTTGTACGCAATCCGGTTTGAGGAGGACTAGTGTTCTTTGCATTTGCTGAATGCCTTTCAATGAAGTGAACTACGGTGTGCTTTGAAGAGAATTGACACGATGACTACCTGTGGGGACCGTGACAATCGAGATCCGAGATAGTACGATCTTGGAAAGCCCAATTTCCAAGCACGATTTCTACTGTTTGGTAAGATTAGATTTTTAACAAAATCATGGTTTTCGCCTAGGCGACTTACATAAAACACCAAGACACCCGCAACGATTTTTTTGTAGCGGACGCGAACTAATTCGCAATATATTACCGGATTTAGCGTATTGTCAGAATTAGCGTATTTGGGGACGGGCCATCATAGGAGCCGGCGCGTAGTTAAACGCACCGTAAACCGGGAAACTAGGCCCTACGTTTCCTTGATTTGGAATGGGACCATATCGGTAAACGACGGGTCCGGGCGCTATTATCTGATAGCGTGTTTGCGGTGGAATCAACTGAGGTGCAGACAAATCGCTGGGTGAAGGATCCACATTAGCCTCCGGCGGTTTCACCTCCAGTGCCTTTTCAGTCGGATTGTCCGTTGCAGTATCACTTGGTTCCAGCAACATCTCGCTAGCAGGCGCTGGATTTCCTAAGATCGGTTCAGTGACGCTTTCCATCGGACGGCTCTCTTGATGGGTATGCATGCCATGGTACGAAGGTTCCCCTTTGTAACCAGGGGCGTAATACGATTGTCCGGGCATGGGAACGGGCCCGCTGTAATAGCCTGCTGGCATGACTGCTGGTTGCGGGCATTGCATCGGCATGCCCGGCTGCATGCAGGAGGAACAAGCATTGTTGGCAAGCATTGGACGGCAAGGCATCGGACACCGGTGATAGCCGTCACTAAATCCAAAGCCACTCCATCGCGCCAGTGTGTTGAGCGGGTGCGTTTCCGTGCTTCGCATTGGCGAACACCCTGTAGCTACCAAACTGGCCAGTGCAAAAATGCAGATGTAATGCGAGCGTTTCATGCTTTCTCGTTCCTTTAATGTCATTCAGCAAACTCGATTTGCTGGCGCTCCGCCGCTTAGCGGTTTCCATCTCTTGTAGGGACCGTTTAAATCGTACCGAGTGCCACTGATCGTTTTCGGCGGCTATGACATCTGGAAGCGAGAAAATGATTGAAACGATCTTGACGATGCCAACCACCTGTTCCGTACGGTCGGGTTCCGCAAACTATGCCGGTTGCAATGCAATGCTCACCAACTTCAAGAGCTTGCTTAATGACAGCCGTGACGTACTATTCAACGATGCTTTACAGATTTGCGAGATTGCGCTTCGTCGTGCACATTCGGCATAATCGCTAATTCACGAACGTCATTCGAGTAATTCTGGGTGCATTTCTTCAAGAGATGCTGTTTTGAATTGACGGAGAGCGGGGCGCTGGCATCAAACATATACACAAATTGTTATCTTCCGAAAACATTGAGGAAAACTAAATGATCCGTTCAAGCTTTATCCGGTGGAATTGTTCCGCGATGCTTGGCGTTTTGCTGACGTTGGGGTTTGCTCCCAAGGCAGACGCAGGATATTTCCTCGATTGGTTGTTTGGCCGCCACCAACAACCGCTTTATCCGGTCGGCTCCTACGATATTCCAAACGGACAAATTCCAATTGGCCAGCCAGTCCTAGGTGTTCAAACGGTCAACGCCGGATTCGGGACCTACAACGCTTATTCATACGGTGCGGCTCCGAGCTATGGGAGCGTCGGCTCCGGCTACGGATGCACGGGCTCGTTGCCAGTGTATCCAAATTTGCCCAACTACCCCACCAATCCAAACGTCTCTCCGGTATTGCCCTCAGTAGCCGCCTCCCCTCCGCCAACTTTCCAATCATTTTGGAATCGTGCACCGGTAACCTATTATCGACCCGTTACGGTTTACAGTCCGATCACCGGCACAAACGTAACACAACTGCAAGCTTGCACTTCTTATGAAAATCAAGTTCAGCGGGTTCCGATTTACGCTTACCGACCAATCTTCGGTTGGAATGCTGCGAACAATTACTCATCGTTTTATCCGGGTACTGGCGCTCCGCAACAAGCAACGAATGGCTCGAGCGCTTTTATCTCTGTACCTCAAGCAGGAACGACGTACACACAACCTGGCAGTCAACCTTATGTCGCTGGCTATGCGCCACTCACCGGAGCAAATCTGTCGGGGGCGATTCCACCAAGTGTAGCAACGCCGATTTATTCACCCAATCCAGTCCCCAGCTATCCGCCACCAATAGGATTGAATGTCCCAGGAACAATGCAGCCGCAAACCGCGTTTGATCCGGCTGCCAACGTAGCGCCGGTTCTGCCCTATAACACGATGCCAAATAACGGCGTGCCAGGAACGATTTGGAACGGCGGAACAACGTCGCCCGCCATCGGCACGGGAGTTTTGCCAACGCAACAAACGTATCCGGGCATTGCAACACCGAACATTGTAGCACCGGGTATCTCTGCACCAAGCACCTCGGTATCTGGTAGCTCGGCATTGGACGAATTGAATCGAACCGTTGCACCCGGCTCCAATTACTGGAGCCCAAGCCCGTCATCGGCTCCTGTAAACGGCATGGAAAATGGTGCCCTTAACGACCCAGAGTCCTCGATTGCGCCGTCGCTACCCGCGACTTCGCAATCGGGAAACTCCAGCACGTTTGGCTCACCCAC
>JANMNK010000337.1:0-11929 GCA_031373875.1 Pirellulaceae bacterium
TACGTCACGATCGATGGCAAGCGATACAAGAGAGAAACCAATACGATGCCCCAGTGGGCCGGTTCGTGTTGGTACTACCTTCGTTTCATTGACCCGCGTAACTCATCTGCATTGATTGATCCCGAGTTAGAAAAGGCTTGGATGCCCGTCGATTTGTATGTTGGCGGTGCTGAACATGCGGTGCTGCATCTTCTCTATGCACGGTTCTGGCATAAAGTGCTGTACGATCGTGGTTATGTTTCTTGCAAAGAACCATTTCAAAAGCTCGTTAACCAAGGCATGATTCTCGGCGAAGTCGAGTACACGGCGTTACAAACCGAAGACGGACAGTGGGTCTCGTTCCAAATTGGGATTCGCAACGAAGGCAGCGATCTAATCCATGCTCAATCGAAGAAACCGCTGAAATCGGTATCGGTCGACGAGCAACAAGTTATTAAGCAAGGCGATATTTTTGTCCTCAAAGACGACCCCGCAATTCGTGTCGATAGCCGCGCAAATAAAATGTCCAAGAGTCGCGGAAACGTTGTCAATCCCGATGCAATCGTGCGGGAGTACGGTGCGGATTCTTTACGTTTATACGAGATGTTCATGGGACCGCTCGAAGCCACGAAACCATGGAGCATGACCGGCGTCAGCGGTGTTCGCAATTTCCTCGATCGTGTATGGCGGATGATCATCGAATACCGAGCCGAAGACGACCAACTGTCGGAGGCAGTAAAAGATGTTCCGCCTACGACAGAACAAAATCGCATGCTTCACGCAACGATCGCTGCAGTCACCAAAGATATCGAATCGTTAGGCTTCAATACGGCGATCGCGAGGATGATGGAATTCGTCAACTTTTTTACCAAGGAAACGGTGCGACCAATTTCTGCGATGCGCAGCTTCGTATTGCTTTTGTCTCCTTTGGCTCCGCACATAGCCGAAGAACTTTGGCAACGATTAGGAGGAACGAAGTCGTTGGCTTACGAACCGTGGCCGACCTACGATGAGAACCTTCTGAAATCGGATGAAATCGAGATTCCTTTGCAGGTAAACGGGAAACTTCGCAGCAAGGTAGTCGTCCCATCGAATTGCTCGGCAAGCGATCTTGAAAACTATGCCAGAAATCACGATCGCATCCACGAACTTTTGGAAGGGAAACAAATCGTCAAAGTCATCGTCGTTCCCGGAAGAATGGTCAATTTTGTCGTCAAGTAATCGAGTCCCATCGCCGTGAATGAAAACCATCGCGAGCGAGAATCGCAATCAGGTACGCACGAAAATACGTTCGATGCAGACCGTACATTAATCTTGATTTGCACGTATAACGAACGCGCCAATCTACCGAGCTTGATTCATGCCATCGAACAAGTCGTACCACAATGTGACGTCCTGGTGGTCGACGATAATTCACCCGACGGAACGAGTGATTGGGTTCGAGAGCAAATGGAGGCGGATTCGAAATTGAAGCTGATTAGTCGGAGCGGAAAACTTGGACTCGGCTCAGCAATTCGTTTCGGCATCCAGCATGGCATTCAGGCAGGCTACGATTGGATCGTCAACCTGGATGCAGATTGGAGTCATGATCCGGCGGCGATTCCGAAATTGCTGGAAGCGCGTTTTTCCAACGGGGAAAAACGCGACTTAGTGATCGGCTCGCGTTATGTGACCGGGGGTGGGATGAAAAATTGTTCGTGGCGAAGGCATGTCGTTAGCCGATGCGCGAACTTTTATACTCGCTGGTTGCTCGGGATTCGCACCAAAGATTGCAGCAGCGCGTTTCGGTGTTATCGGGCCTCCTTTTATAGACAGTTTGATTTCGACGTCATTCGGTGCACGGGTTATGGATTCTTAGAAGAAGTTCTCTGGCTAACCCTGATTCAGCGGGGTGTAGTTTCTGAAGTCCCCATTGTTTATACCGAGCGAATGAAGGGCGAATCGAAGATTTCCGTGAACGAGGCAATCGATACGGCAAGTACCATCAATCGACTGTTTTTGCGTCGCATCAGGCATAAATTCGCGAACTCGCGACCCTGAACGGGTGTCGCAATAACCAGAAAAATTGTTTCAATCGACAATTGTGAGTATTTCGGCCTGTCTCAGGCAATTGAAACAAATGGACCAATTCTGCTCGCCACCGTAAGTGTCCTTTGGACGATTCGTTGGGTATGTCCCTTAGAATCCACCAGGAAAACCTGCCAACGAAGGCAAATGACACAGCCGGGGTCGAATATCTCCAGTCGCCAAAGCTAAAATAGAACGACTTTCTGGTGTCGAAAAATGAACTTTTATGAGATACTTTGGGGGATGTCGGAATTCCCGGCCCCTCCCCGTCGTCCACGACCTCGACGATAAACCCCGCATTGGAAGCGATAACCTTCGCATTGGATTTGTGACCTATCAACCATTGCTTGGCTAGTGCGCTCTGTATTGCTCCTGTTCCCTTTCTATTTGCCAGTAACCGTGACTAATCGTTCTGACGAACCACTACCGAATTCAGATTCCAGAAAACCCGGCAAGGGAAAACTTGGATTGTACGATGCGGCGACGCGATTGATCGGATCGCATTCGCCCGACGGTTCTTCGTTAGATAACCCTCATACCTCCGATTTCGAACTTGACGGCACGTTCGATGAACTCGGTCATGTCATTCCCCGACAGCTTGGTGAATACCAGATACTGGATCGAATTGGTGCAGGGGGGATGGGTCAGGTCTTCCGCGCAAGTCACCGAACGATGCAACGGGACGTTGCGGTCAAGATTTTGCCCAATGCGTTTTCGGACAACCCCGCCTTCGTTAGTCGGTTCAACACCGAAATTCGTGCGATTGGTCGGTTGATGCATCCGAATGTTGTGACTGCATTTGACGCCGGTTACACCGAATCCATCCATTACTTGGTAATGGAGTTTGTTGACGGCATTTCACTGTCCAATCGAATTGCCACGCAAGGCGTGATGAGCATTCCCGAAGTCGTCGATATCTTGACGCAAGCGGCCAGCGCACTTTACTATGCTCATTCAATGGGCGTTGTTCATCGCGATATCAAGCCGGGAAATATGATGATCACCTCGAAAGGTGTCCTCAAGATTTGCGATTTTGGATTGGCCGATTTGGAATCGGATAACACAGAACTCAAGCAATCGCGTCAACTTGTTGGAACTGTCGAGTACATGTCCCCTGAGCAAATCGATCGCCCGCAAGCAATCGATCACCGAACGGACTTGTACAGTTTGGGCGCAACGTTGTTTTTCTTGTTGACCGGCAGACCGCTATTCTCTGGCGAAGTGATCCAAGTAGCGTTAGCCCACCGTCAGAACAAACCACCAGCGTTGTATGAAATTCGCAGCGACTGCGACCTGCGATTGGACGGTATTTTCCAAAGACTTGTGGCGAAACATCCTGATGATCGGTTTGCCGACGCCAATGCAATTATCGAAGCCTTGGAAGAAACGGGTTTGCGAGACTCGCGTCGCACAACACGAGCTCTGAGCAGCGTTACCGGTCAGCGAACCGGCGGCTCACCTACCGAAGGACTGACCGCCGGATTGTCGTCGTTTTCCACTTCATCGCGTGAATTTGCACCGATTGGAATTGATTTTGGGATGATCACGTCGCGGGCAAGTTTCCTGGATACTTCGCGACGACTAGTTGAATTTCAATTGGACGGTGCCAGCCAGTCGCTCCGCAATATGCTGTGGAGTGATGGCGATCAAATCGCGATTGGCGAAGCTGCCCATAACTACAGGGCAAGTCGCCCTGGGCAAATGTTTTATGGCCTGCAGCGATGGTTCGGGTTGCCTTACATTGAACGTAGTTTTGCTGGCCGCAACGTGCCTCCCGAAGTTTTAACGGCCGGCATATTGCGTCACATTGTGGACACTGCCAAACGGCAACGTGGCAACATTTCTCATGCCGTCATTACGGTACCTGGTTGCTACGATCAACTCCATCGAGCCGGCTTGGCAACTGCGGCACGGATCGCGGGCATTGAACTGCTGCAACTATTGGATATGCCTTTGGCTGCCGCTTTATCGTACTTGGAAACGCAAGGGTCTATGAAGGGCTCGGATGCTCACCACAACGACACCGAGCACATATTAACTGTCATGCTGAGCGGTACTGCGTGCGAAGCCAGTGTGTTGCGAGTCGAGGGCACTCAAGTCATGTCTCTGGCAACGGCGGGTGACTGGAAGCGAGGAAAGCTTCGCTGGCAACATCGACTAGCCGAACATCTATCCATGCAGTTCTTGGAAAAGCACTCCAAGGATGTGCGTGCCGATCTAGTCGTAGCGTCCCGGTTGCAACGTTCGGTCGAATTGGCAATCGACCGACTGGTGGTTTTACCCCAGATTGAATTGCGATTCGAAGCTTGGCAAAAAGAGCTGAAAGTGTCCTTGACGCGCGAACATCTCCTCGGAGTGGCAGATGATCTAGTGACGGATATTTCGACCTTCGCCACCCGCGCTTTGACGAATGCAGGAATCGAAGGCAGTCAGATCAAGCGAGTCTTGTTGATTGGTGATCTTTTTGGAATTCCGCAACTTCGATCGCAAATTAAAAAATGCGTTCGATCGAATACGCCAATTCATCGGGTCGAAAAATCAGACTTGGCTCGCGGGGCCGCTATTCAGGCTCGCCATCTGATACCACCTGTCGACAATTTGTCACCACACGCGGAAGTCACCACGACATACGATGTGGGTTTGTTGATGATCGACGCACAGCGATCAAAGACAGTACCGAGAATCGTTGTGCCCCGCGGCACGATTATCCCGCACCAGTCGAGTCGCACGATTCGGTTGAAATCCGACTCCCCACAAAACGTTCGATTGCAGTTTGCAGAAAGTACCAGATTGGGAAATTACAATTGGCATCGACTTGGAGGAGTCGACTTGTCCAAAACGTTCCCGAAACGAACCAACAACGATGCGATTCAATTGCACGTCGAAGTTGATACGAGTGGCATTTTTAGCGCAAAACTGACTTGGCTAGCCGGCAACGTGCAAGCGATTGTTCCGACGCTCGCAGATCCTATGATGGACAACATGAGTGTCCGCCAATGGCAAGATTGGCTGGACACCGTCATTCTTTGCAACACCTAGAAGCGACTTCTGTCGCATCTATCAATGCCAACAACTTCTGATTCTATCAGCGATATGCTACGGTCCGAGATGCTCCGGTCAGAGGTTTAGCAAGAGCCCAATACCGGACGCAGCTCCCATCGCAACGCTGGCGAACATAGCTTTGACTGTTCCTTTAAATTTCCTGAAACGCATCGCACCGTAGAAGAGAACGGCAGGGGGAATCAGTAGATTGATGAAACCCCATTTTAGCGTTTCTTTGAATCCAAGGACTACAAAATTTAACCAAGCGAAAACGAAGACCAAACAAGAAATCGCGAACGCAACACCCATGACGATGACCGCAGGACTCTCGTGTTGAATGTTTCCGATAATGGTCCCCTTTGGCTGTTTGCCGGTGGTATTTCCGTCCACAATAATGATTCCAGCCCCGCACAATATGCAGACAGCTAACAAGAAACAAAGGAGCACCCACCAAGGAGTTCCGGCGTTAAGCGTACGCTTTTCGATATCTACATCTCGACGCATCATCACGACCGCTTCATCGAGATGGACGTTTCCGTAGCTTTCCTCAGGCTTGGAAAGCTGGTGTTCGGTCAAGACTTCACCTGTCGACAGATTCAATCCGCACTTGATACACAGCGCTGCGCCGGCAGGAACTGGAGACTCACATTTGGGACAGAAGTTTCCGGTTTTCGGGACAATCCCGGCCTCTTCAAACAAATCATCCAAAGGCCGTACTCGCGGAACTGCCGCCGAACCCGACTTGGCCGTTGAAGGTGTTCCACTCGATTTTGCAGAAGGCTTTTTGGCGGTATGGGACGGCGAAACCGCTGGATTTCCGGCCTGTGCAGCGGGAATTCGAACTACGGCGGAGCATTTCGGACATTTGCCAGCTTTTCCAGCCATGGCCTCAGGCACATTTAACACTTGCCCGCACTGACAACTAACGCGAATCGGCATTAACTCAACCCCTCAATTCAGCGGAACAACAAGCCTACCATCAATTCAATTGTGAATTCAACTGCACGAATGGGCAATGAGCATCATGGCAAGTGCAACCCACTTTCCAAGATACAGTGAAACAAAAATCGTCAAATCCTGGGCGTTAGCCTGCGACTGTCGCTGTCAATTTGACAGCGACAGTCGCTCGAGAAAAATAAATCGTGGCAAAGAACGACAAGGTTGGCGTATGCCGAACTATTTTCCGCTTGCGACGCGAGATAGACTGGTTGGCACGCGGGTTGCTCTAATGGGTGCGGTCGTATAATTTTCTTGCCGTTTTGACCGGATTGTACGCGGATCAACATTCCTATTTGGCCGCTTTTCCTATCCGAATTCGCCCACCTTTTTGAAGATCTTAGAGGAGTTTCCCGAATGCCAGCCGCAGTTAAAGCAAAGGCCAAGGTAAAACTACAACCAATTGGCGACCGAGTTGTCGTCCAGCGAGAAGAGTCCGACGAGCGAACGTCGGGAGGCATTTTGCTCCCTGATTCCGCGAAAAACAAGCCGACTCGTGGCAAAGTCGTAAGCGTTGGCGACGGTAAAGTACTCAACAACGGCTACCGAGCCCCCATGCAACTCAAAGCTGGCGATCGAGTGCTGTTTACCAGCTATGCCGGCGAACAAATCGAAGTCGATGGCGAAGAAGTCATCCTGATGAGCGAAGCCGAAGTGCTTGCCATCCTCGATTAGTCATTTTCGGTTTCCACGTCATTCTGCCATTTGACAATTTTTCGGCCCCCGCAGGGTCGAAGCTGGCAGTTTGAACCTTCCCTAAGTCCATTGAACAGAATTTACCGGAGTTTTCCATGCCTAAGATTATTGCATTCAATCAAGAAGCACGCGAAGCCATTCGCCGCGGAGTTTCGAAATTGGCCCGCGCGGTCAAGGTGACATTGGGCCCCAAGGGTCGAAACGTCATTCTTCAAAAGAGTTTTGGTAGCCCAACCGTGACCAAGGACGGCGTGACCGTTGCCAAGGAAATCGATCTCGAAGATGTATACGAGAACATGGGCGCCCGCATGGTTCGCGAAGTTGCCAGCAAGACGAGCGACGTCGCTGGTGACGGAACCACGACCGCAACCGTTCTTGCCGAAGCCATTTTCAACGAAGGCCTGAAAGCTGTCGTTGCTGGCGTGAACCCCATTCAAATGAAAGTTGGTATCGAGCGAGCGGTCGCCGACATCAGCGAAAAATTGCACAAGATGTCGATTAAGATCCGCGACAAGTCCGAAATGGCTAACGTCGCAACCATTGCCGCGAACAATGATCGCAGCATCGGCAACCTTCTCGCTGACGCGATGGAAAAAGTGGGCAAAGACGGCGTTGTTACCGTTGACGAAGGCAAGAGCTTGAACGATGAACTCGAATTCGTCGAAGGCATGCAATTTGATCGCGGTTACTTGTCGCCTTACTTCGTGACCGACTCCACAACGATGGAAGTCGTTTTCGAAGACGCCTTCATCCTCGTGTTCGAAAAGAAGATTTCCAACATCAAAGACCTTGTTCCTTTGCTCGAGCAAGTCGTACAAAGCGGCAAGCCGCTATTGATTATTGCCGAAGACGTCGAAGGCGAAGCTTTGGCCACATTGGTAATCAACCGATTGCGTGGCACGCTCAACATTGCCGCAGTCAAAGCTCCTGGCTACGGTGATCGTCGCAAAGCCATGATGGAAGACATCGGTATCCTCACTGGCGCAACACCAGTTTTCGAGGCTCTCGGTCGCAAGCTCGAGACGTTGACCACCGTCGATCTTGGCCGTGCCAAGAAGATCATCATCGACAAAGACAACACGACCATCATCGAAGGTGCCGGTAAGAGCGCCGAGATCAAGGGTCGAATTGACCAAATCCGCCGCGAAATCGAAAACACAACCAGCGATTACGACCGCGAAAAGCTCGAAGAGCGTCTTGCGAAGTTGGCTGGTGGTGTTGCTAAGGTAAACGTCGGTGCTGCAACCGAAAGCGAAATGAAGGAAAAGAAAGCTCGTGTTGAAGACGCCCTTCACGCAACCCGCGCAGCCATCGAAGAAGGCATTCTTCCTGGTGGCGGTGTAGCGCTGCTTCGTGCTGCTTCGCAAGTCAAGCCGAGCGAAGACATGAGCGCTGACGAAGTCGTTGGTTTCAACATCGTTATCCGCGCATCGCGATCTCCCTTGACGATGATCGCTGCGAACGCTGGCCAAGATGGCGGCATCGTTTGCGAACGAGTGATCGAGTCCAAGGGTAATCATGGCTACAACGCACTTACCAACGTCTACGAAGACTTGGTCAAAGCTGGCGTCATTGACCCAACCAAGGTAACCCGTACTGCACTCGCAAACGCAGCTTCGGTTGCTACCCTGTTGCTCACCAGTGACGCACTCGTCGCTGAAAAGCCAAAGGACGGCAAGGGTTCCAAGGGTGGTGGCCATGGCGGCGACCACGACATGTACTAAAGAATGCTTGGTTCACTGACTCTGCAATAACGGGTCGCTCCAAGTCAAAAAATAATGCTAACCCGTCATGTTCGATTGAATGTGACGGGTTTTTTCATGTTCCGATGGCTTGCAAAGATGGCTACTTTTGTCCTCGGTGGTGTACAATACAGTCGGCGACTGGAAAAGTGGAATCTCGATTTCCAAAGGGAGAGCGACGGATGTTGCGAAAAACTCTGTGCTTCATTGCAGCGATAGGCTGTTTCATGGGAACATCGGCCACGTCCAAGGCCGAAGTTTTTGTCCTTCGTAAAGGCAAATCCATTCACGGCACTTGGCTAAATAAGTCCGACGAAAAACCCTCGCAATATCGCATCGAGACGTCGGACGGGTTCGAAATCACTATCGACGCCAAAGACGTTGAAAAGGTCGAGCAACTAGCGCCCTTAGAAAAAACCTATCTGGAGAAAGCCGACCAAATCGCCGATTCAGCCGAAGCTCACGAAAAGGTCGTAGTAGCGCTCGAAAAGGATGGGATGAACCAGTTGGCGAACGCTCATCGCGAACGCATTGTCGAGCTTAATCCAACGGACGGTAAATCTTGGCGCAAGTTGAAATATCTAGAAGTCGACGGCGAGTGGATTAGCGAAGCAAAGTATGCTCGACGATTCGGCGTCGTCAAAGATGGCGGCAAGTGGCTGCTGTCATTAGAATACCAGCTTGCCAAGCTGAAAGAGTCTCGCAAACAAGTGGAAACCAAGGCCGGTCAAAAAGTCGACCTCGCCGTCAAAGACATTCGCGATCAGTCTCGTCGTTACGATCAACAGGTACAGTATCTCCGACAGCTAAACGACCCGGATGCCTTACCTAAGATTCGTGACTTGGTCATTCCCATGCGCGACGAACCGGACTCTGCTGAATTGCGATTGATTTTGATGCAAGCTGTCGCAAGGATGGATAGTGGCGGTGCAAAAATCTTCTTGTGTGATGCGGCTATTTTCGATCCCGAAATCCGAATTCGAAACCTTGCAGTGGATGTGCTCAAGGAATCCAATCCCGATTTGGCTTTCCAGAGTTTTCTTCGTCATCTATCCTCCCAAGACACTATGGTCATCGAACGTGCGGGGGAAGCACTGGACGCACTAGGCGACGATCGCGCAATTCCGTACTTGATCGAGGCCTTAATCACTCGCCTTCGCGTTCAAGTCGGGGGTGGCGGCAATCAGACCAATGCAGGATTCTCTAGCGATGGTGGCACGAATTTCTCACCTGGTGGTGGCAAACCACAATTTCGCGAGTTCGACCACAACAACTTGACGGTTCTGCAAGCTCTTCAGAATCTCGCTCCCGGTATTAATTTCGATTACGACAAGGGCGCCTGGCTCAGATGGTTTGCCGACACCCAGGCGCCAACTGGCAATGATTTACGTCGCGATCCTTGATGTTTTAGAAAAGTGCATTTGCCGTTTTCAGGAAGAATCCTCGGGAAATGACTCTCACGGTTGCGATTCTGGAATTTGTTGCCAGCGGTGGCCTGTGCCACATGCCTTGGAATGAAATCCCTACCTCGCTGCGAACGGAAGGTGCGGGAATGCTGGAAGCTTTGGTGATGGATTTGGCACGTTCCAATATTCGTCCACTTGCTTGTCTAGACGAACGATTTGCCACCTCGGGGATTACGGACCCTTGTCGGTTTACCCCAATTGATCCTACGCATGATTGGCGAGGTCAATGGCTTAGGCTGGCTCGGCAAGCAGATGCGACGGTTTTGATTGCGCCCGAGACGGATGAAGTCCTGCTGGAACTTTGCAGATGGCTACGGGCTGAAGGAATCCGGATCATTGCCAGCGATGAGGATTTTTTACGAGCCACGACCGACAAGTTGAGTACGGCACAATTTCTTGCAATGAACGGTATCGAGCATCCCGATACTCGAGTTCTTCGAGAATGGAATGTTCATGAGCAAAGCAACCTATCGCCATTGGCCACTAAAAACGGTTTTGTGGTAAAGAATCGTGACGGAGCAGGGTGCGACGCCATTCAACGTATGATGAATGTTTCGGACGTCATCTCATTTAATCAGGACAATCTAGATTCGGATGCATGGATCGTGCAACCGTGGAAGGAGGGGATTGCAGGCAGTGTGAGTGTGTTATGCGGCCCGAACGATCAAGTCATTTTGCCGGCAAGCACCCAGCGGATCGCCTCACAACGGTCGGTTCGATACGAAGGTGGCACCGCGCCTTGGCAGGGACTGAGTCATGCCACGATGACGAATTTTGCTTTGCGTACCTTGGCCGCCATGCCCGGGCAGCACTTGGGTTGGATCGGCCTCGATTGGGTATATACCCCAGATCATGAACTTATTCCAATCGAAATCAACCCGCGCTTGACGACATCGATTGTGGGTCTAAAGCATTTATTTTCCAACAGCCTCGCGGAAGCGATGATTCGTATAGGTTTAGGGGAGTCTTACAGCCTCAATCCGCTCCCTTTGACTGTTGAATGGTCAACGTTCCCAACCTTCAACGTACAAACCCACCCACTATCCTAAACTCGCGAATACCATCACGCGTAGTTGACGTACCAACGCGGACATTCGAAGATTACCTTTGGAGTTGGTTGGATCATTTTTTATATCGCAAATAAGTGGTTTAAACGTGGCTAAAGACGCAGGGAATTCCCCCGCCGCATTGTACGTGATCCGCGGACGCGAATTGGGCAAGCAATACGTGCTATCGCCGCGCCCGAATCGAGTTGGTCGCGATATCAACAATGATATCCAACTCCACGACACGGAAGTATCTCGTCATCATGCCGAGATTATCTGGTCCGATGACATCGCCGAACTTCACGATCTTCAGAGCAGCAATGGAAGCTTTGTGAATGGAGTTCGCGTCACCAAGACGGGACTCAAGAACGGTGACCGCATACAGCTTGGCAGAACCTTGATGGTCTTTTCAAGCCCAAGCGTTCGCACACCAAAACATGCTCGCTCAAAAGATATTTTCTCTCAATCCGAAATCTCCCTGCCTCTTATTCGCAGCGCCATGGCCCCTAGTTCACTAGGGCACATTGATGATTCGGATCTGACTCATGCGACGCGTGAAAAAAGTTCTGACACGAAGAATCGCAGTCACTGGGAAATCATGTATCACACGGCATTGGCCGTCACACGAACATCGAACATTGACGATTTGTTGCAACAAATCCTCGAACTCATCTTTCGATGGGTCGAGTGCGATCGCGGTTGCATCATGCTTGTCGATGATGAGAACGGACAGCTATACGTCGGCTTTTCGAAAACGCGTAGCGAGAACGATTCGTTTGAACGCGTTCGAATCAGCAAAACAATTTTAGATTACGTTCTTTCCCATCAAGAAGGTGTCGTGACGAGTAATGCGGGACGCGACCAGCGATGGGACAATGCGGCGAGCATCGTTCAA
>JANMNK010000311.1:0-5320 GCA_031373875.1 Pirellulaceae bacterium
ACTTTGATTAATAACTCCACTAGCACGATTGCAATGTTAAGCGGTGACGTGACGTCGAACGTCTCCTATACCAAGCTTGCCAAAGTAACCGAAAAACATTCTGCTGCGACGCGAGCTTTTGTGATGTCGGCGCAGGCTGCAATTGCAACGCTAAGCGACTCCGGCGAGTCAGGCATAACACGATTGGCGGCTTCGGGTGGTCGAACAATTGATTTCGCGAATCCATCCACCAGCCTAAACTTCACATCGGGCGTTGCGGTCGACAATTTCGCTGTCAATGGTTTTGGAAGCGGCTTTGCTGCTGCACTTACCATCAACACCAGTACTGGCGCGGATAACGTCACCGTCGCAGGCATTCTATCCGGCCCATCGTCGCTTACATTTACTTCAGCAGCAATCAATTTGAACTCTGCTGAATTTTCGACAACCGGCGGGCAGACTTACAACGGTAAGGTAGCGATTGGCGCGAGCACAGTTCTGACTGGCAGCAATCTCACCTTCAACAATACTGTCAACGCCGCGACGAGCGGTATTTCGTTGACTCTGAATTCGACAAATTCAGGAACAACATCCTTCCAGAATTCCGTTGGAACTATCGTTCCATTCAGTAGCGTCACGACCAATGCGGATGGAAGCACCATGCTAAAAGGCAACATGAAGGCAAATGGTGGTCTGATCAGCATTGGAGATTCACTCACCTTACAAGCGACAACTAACATTACAAATTCGGTAGGGGCCGTGACGGTTGGCGGTCCCGTCAGCGGCGCATTTGGTGCCACGATTATTGCCGCAACCACTGCTACGTTTGCCGGCACAGTCACGGGCCTGACCATCCTGCAAGTAACGGCTCCTGCCATTGCTCTCAACGCGCCGACGATTTCTACCACTGGGCTGCAGAGTTATTCGGGTGCGGTTCGTGTCGGGGTTGATGAGACGTTAACAGCTTCCCAGTTGAAATTCAATTCGTCATTGGACGCCAGCGCGGCCGATGTGGACTTGACGCTGAATACAATTAACGCTGGATCCACTTCGTTCCTCGGAGCAGTTGGTTCCACTCTGCCACTCAAATCATTGATGACCAATGCCGACGGTAAAACAATACTTAAGGCAAACGTTTCGGGAGCAGCGAGTATCGTCACTTTTAACGATCCCGTCTCGTTGGAGTCAAATGTTACTCTCTCGGATACTGGGGTGGGTTCGATCAGCTTTGCCAATACTCTTGACGGTGGTTTCAACCTAAGGCTTGCTTCTGGAGGCACTTCTGTATTCGCCGGCATCGTTGGTGGAATTACTCCGTTGGGCACCACAGCCGGTCCTGCGATCGATATCGCTTCGACCGGAACAACTCTGTTCGCAAAATCCGTCAAAACGGTTTCACATCTTAGCCAGCAGGCGACAGCAGGGGAAGTAACTTTCCAGGAAGATGTCACGATCACGGCGGCAAAAACCGACTCGGTATTCAATGCAAATGTTGTGTTGGATGGTCTCTCATTCAACTCGAATCGCGGAGTCAATTTTGGCGATGCGGCCAGCGATCAAGTTCAACTGAGCAGCGCTCCTGTTACTTTTAACATCGCATTAGGACGTGCGACAATGAACGCTACGATGACGGGAAGTCAGGGATTCATCAAATCAGGTGCTGGCCAGCTTATGTTGAATGCCGCCAACACGTACGCAGGTCCCACAACAATTCAGGCAGGCCAGTTGTTGAGATCGGGTGCAGAGAAACTTCCCGATACAACACTGTTAACAATCGGAACGGGTGTTGCCTTTAGCTTGCAGAATTTTGCGGAAACGGTCAGTGCGATTGCGGGGACTGGTTCGATTGCACTAGGAAACGCCTTGCTAACGATCGGAAACGGATTGGGCAGCGACTTCGGAGGAGTTATCAGCGGCAGTGGGACCGTTCGAAAAGAAGGTGCTGGGGAACAAATGCTTTCGGGGTCCAATACCTACACAGGATTTACTCAAGTTGCGGCGGGCACCTTAAATGTTACCGGTAAAATTGGAAGCAGTGCACTTGCGAACGTGGTCACTGTTTCGTCCGCAGCAACCCTCAAGGCAACGAATTTCATCAATGCAAGAGTCAAGGGCGAAGCAAATTCAAATATTGTTGCGGGCGGATTGGCCGTACTTGGAATCAGTACAAACACTCTGGGATTTGCTACCCTCGGTGCGCTGACAGTTAACGCCGGAACGGTATCTCTGCTAGACAGCAACACCATCAGCTTGGGCAACTTGACGACGATCGAAGGTGGAACTTTAATCGTAGATCGCGGCTTCACTGTTCCGACCGGATCGACTCTTCAGGGTTTTGGTGCGATCAATGTCAGTACCGGCTCGTTGACGTTTATAGGCAGCACATTTCATCCGACCGGTGTTCTCGCTATTCCAGGTTTTACAATGGATCCTGCGAGCACATTTCAGGCCGATGTGGCGACTAGTCAGCTAGTAGTCGCCGGTACAGTGACTTTGAACAATACCCACCTCTCGTTGACACGTGGCGTTGGATACGTACACGTCGCCGGCCAGCAGCGTGTGTTGATTGACAATGATGCAAGTGATTCCATTATTGGAACTTTTGCAAATTTTCCACAAGGTACCGCTTTGAATTTCGGTCCTGAGAAATTCTCCCGAGTTCTTTACAAGTCCAATATGCCAAATGTTGCTAATGACTTTGTAGTCAAGGCGATTGAGATCAACAGTACGGCGATTAATACCGTGACTGGTGGCGAGTGGATCTCAGTTGCGACAAACGACGCTGGCAACACAATATTCATTTGGTCGGTCTTCGATGGGATCGCTTACCGCATGTTCGGACCCCAAGGAATAGCTTTAGGTTCGGAGCAGATATTGACAGGCACGGGCGATCCGACGTTCGTTTATCCTGAGGTAGTAACTGCACCAGATGGCGGATTCGCTGTCGTCAGTGAGGAGGCCTCTGGCAAAGGTACTTACGTGTTTCGATTGGATTCACAAGGCAGTCAACTGGGCACTCCGCTAATCATTCCGTTTGCAACAAATACTTCCGGTTATTTACTAACCAATTCTGCGGACATTGCTTTTGCGGCCGATGGGCGATTCTGGGTGGCCTGGGTGGAGTCGCAGATTAACAGCCCATTCAGGAATCGCGTGGTTGCCCGTCGGTTTGATGCTCAAGGTAACGCTCTGGATGCCGCACCAATCGTTATCGTTCCATTTCTAAATCAAAATGACTATAAGCTTAATGTGGTGAGTGATTCGGATGGAAACGCGATCATAACTTGGGTTGATACCGTGGATATTGTTTCCAGATTTCGATTCGACATCGTTGGCCGCCAAGTGTTGAAAACAGGTGCACTCGTAGGAACCGCTCCAATGCGACTTGCGACGGACATTCAACTGCCTGGAGGTGCTCCGCAAGTCGCGATGAACTCCGATGGCCGATTTGTCGTTGCGCACAGTCCGGAAAATCAAAACAAAATTGTAATCGGACGGTTTGCCTCATCAGGACAACTGTTAAACCAAAGAGAAATTTCGGCATTTACAGACGCCTCGATTTCTTTGGAAATTAATGTTTTTGGCGAATATGTTGTTGCGTGGGTAGATTTTTCTGCGCCTCGGCGTGTGCTCTTTCAGCGAGTTTCCGTTGATGACGTTGTGGAATTCACTTCTGCCAAGCTGAATACTTCGAACAACTTGAGTGGTAGTTTAAAGTCTTCAATTGCGGATGATGGGTCAATCGTAATCGGTTGGAAAGAAGCGACCGCTCAAGGTTCATTTTGGCGTACTCGCTCCTTTAGCGAACCGACAGATGTAATTGCCAGCACTATTGTGACGGACACCACGTCAACTCTAACTTTGCATTACGATTTGCGATCGGGCGGAACGGGACCGTTAGGCGTTAAGTTCTTAAAGTCTGCCGATGCTATTCTGGATGCAACCGATCAAGTGCTCGCAACTCTTGAGATTGCAGATTCTGCTGACCTAACGATGGGTACGCATGCCAAAGCATTCTCGATTGGCTCGGGCGTCGGTCAAATTCCGCTGCCTGGAACTGGATTGCCCTCGACAACAATCGATTACCATATCCTCGCGTTACTAGACCCCGATGATTTGATTTTCGAAATCGAAGATCGCTTTCCTGTCGACGATAACTTGGCAAAATATTATGTTCACTTCAATGATGCTCCCGCAATTGGAGCAATTCCAGATCCTGTCGGCTACACCGAAAACGCAGCGGCGAAAGTGATTGCACCATTGGCAACGGTAACGGATGCGGACAGTAGTCAGTCAGGTTACACGGATTTCAGTGGAGGAAATTTGTCTCTCGCATTGACGGCAAATGCATCGGCCGACGATCGACTTGAATTTCCAAATCAAGGAACTGCTGCAGGGCAAATTGGAAAGTCTGGAACTACACTGAAATACGGAAACGTAGCTTTCGGAACTTTCACCGGCGGGACAGGGTCGACTCCGTTGGTGTTCACGCTTAACAGCGCTGCGGCTACTCCTGAAGCGATTCAAGCTTTGCTTCGTATCATCACATTCCGCTGCCTCGGGGAAAATCCAAGCGGTTTAGCAAGGACGCTGAGCGTGAGCTTGAATGATGGTGATGGTGGAATAGGCACAGTCACGACGGCGATCAATGTTACGCCCGTTAACGATGCGCCTGTATTGGGCGGAATTTCCGGCTCCGTTTCCTATGTACACAACAACGCAACGGGTGTGGTGCTTGCTGGTGCGGCAACCTTGTCAGACGTCGACAATACATTCTTCACCGGCGGACAGCTTCGAGTGCGCATTGCAACCGGAGCTAATGTGTCAAACCGTCTTGAAATCGGAACTGGATTTACGGTGAGCGCAAGCAACGTCGTATCGTTCGGGACGACGGAGATCGGAACACTGAATACGGATGGGGGCGTGGGCACAACCGAGCTACTTGTTACGTTCAATTCGAACGCAACCGTCGAAGTCGTTCGCAGCTTGATTAGGTCGATCAAATTCAAGACAATTGGCGGTGCTGCTGGCACTCGTAGCGCTTTATTCTCCGTTACCGACGGAGCAGGTGGCACTAGTTCGGAATTGACCAAGACCATTTCTGTTAGTTGATGCCTACCCGAAAACGGTTATTGGAATGAACCTTGATTTTTTGCATAATTTGGACACTCGTTTCAATTTAGCCAAGGAGTTCCAGCATGTGGATGGAATCGACGTAGCGGAAATCGTATCCCTCGCATCTTACTGATGAACAAGGGGCTATCTTGTAGCCGTTGGTTCCTGCTGCTTCAACCCAGCGGCGTGGACGTACGTGGGAAGTGAACATGCGGGAAGTCATCAA
>JANMNK010000398.1:0-4105 GCA_031373875.1 Pirellulaceae bacterium
CGACGATTGATCACGAATTGCTGAATCAGAACACGTACTTTCTGAATCTGCAAAACGGAACTCTCGATTTTTCGACATGGGAGTTCCGCGATCATCGCCAGACGGACTCCATCACACAGATCGCAAACGTTGCATACGATCCCAAAGCTCAATGTCCCAAGTGGCGGGCGTTCATCGATTTGATTTTCGGTACCGACGATGAAGCCAAGCGATACATCCAGGCGTTGCTGGGTTATTCGTGTTCTGGGGATGTCGGCGAACACATCCTACCAATCTGCTACGGCTCTGGTGCCAACGGCAAGTCGACGTTGTGGAATGCGATTGTCGAGCTGCTGGGCAATTACGCCATGCTGGCACCTAGCAAGCTGTTACTCGGCACAGCGAATGAGCACGACACAATTATTGCTTCGCTCTACCAACGACGCTTAGTGGCCGTTTGCGAGCCCGATGAAGGCTCCAAGCTTCGGGAAGCACGTGTAAAGGAGTTAACTGGCGATGAGCAGGTTACAGCTCGACGCATGCGAGAGGATTATTGGAGCTTTCACCGGACGCACAAGTTTTGGCTAAGCACGAATCACCTTCCACAAATCAACGGTACGGATGAAGGCATCTGGCGAAGAATCAAGCTCATTCCGTTTCGAGTCGACCTTCGTAAGGTCACAAAACCGATTCCAGATTATCACAAAGTGCTAGTCAGCGAAGAAGGACCGGGCATTCTGAATTGGCTCTTGGATGGGTTCCAAGATTGGCGTGCGAATGGCTTTATCGAACCTCAATCGGTCATCAATGAGACTAAATCCTATCGCGGGAGCTCAGACGAACTTGGCCGTTTCATATCCGACTGTTGCGAGGTTTCACCGGAGTTGGTTGTCGCATCATCACAGTTGTTTGAGGTGTATCGGATCTGGGGCGGCGACCAAACCCAGACTCGCTTTTCAAAGCAAATGCAGGCACGATTTTCCCATTCAAAACGCAACTTCGGAAGATACCGCAACAAGCAAGTTTTTGAGGGTATTTCGCTGACAAAAATTGATGAAAATGCGGAGTCAAACGATGAATAAGAAACCTCAAAAAACCCTGGGATTTTGCAGGTTGCGCCAGGTTGCGCTGGGTTGTTTCATTATCTTCCATACGCGTGCGCGCATAGAAAACAACAAAAGTACCCGGCGCAACCTGGCGCACTCGGTTGAATTGGCTGTGATCGCGGGTCAAAAGTTCGCGACCCGTTCGCACCCTATTTGATCGATTCGAAAACGAGGAATAGCCAAGGCTCAGTCAATCGTTGGGAACCAGCAAACAACAACCAAGAAAACGAGGATCGGATCGATGAGTGAATGTAACCGCAACGAACGTACCAACAAGCCTGTGAACATACGACAGATCGTCGAACGAGAGATCGAAGCCGTCCGCAAAGCTTGGAAGCTTACTCCACCGGAACCCTACTACCGAGATCCTCGGTGGTTGAAGTCATTAGCCAGCCAAGCTGCAAGAGCAGGTAAGCTCCCAAAGCGTAGTTCATACGACCTTGTGACTCAACAACTTCACGACGCAGGCTACCACAAGGCTATGGATCACATGGGAATCATATGCGTTGATGGCGAGCGGCATGTGATCCTCGAGCCATACGAAAGCTCATGCAGCATGGACACGGCACGACGCATCGCTTCTGAACTAGCGACGCGGCTCGGTTGCAGAGCTTGGGCTTCGCTTCGTAGTTGGCATTATCCAGGCTCGACGATTCGCATCACGCTGACTCCGTTGCACACAAAAGAGTCTGACACCAACGAAGACGATGGTGCAAGGGGAACGCCAAGCCAAACTGAGAACGTGTCAGTGGACCACAGGTTAGCAATAAAGAAAGGGGGATTGGCATGATTGTGCGCTCGCGCAGAAATCAATTTCACGAAATAGAAATGCACTGAATCGTAACCTCCTAACTTTTTAACTTCGCATTCAAACAACTGAAGGATGACAAAAATGCGCTCTCACAACAGAACTCTACTCGGCCGATTGGGCTTCGTTGATCTAGACCGGCGTGACCCCCTACATGACCAAGCATGCCGTTACTTATCGACTCCGCCGGCAGCTGAACGACTGGTTGATTTCCTCGACTTGGAATGCACCCAACGTAGGCAACATTTCATGTACCCAGATTCCGAGATTCAGTGCTCAATCGACAAGTCGATCCATAGCATTGGCGTGACGCGTGAGGCAGAGATATCAAACGGCATTGGGAAGTATTGTAAGACGATCGGATTCATTGATGTGCTATTTAAAATTGTGCTGACGGAGCGTTGCACTAACGTCCAGAAGCGCCGGCTACATCTTCGACGCATTGATGACCCGTGGAAAAAGAGTGACGACTTCGCAGACAACGATATAGCTTTGGCAGCCATCGAAGTCAAAACGAATGAAGTGACCATCGGTAACATTATTCGCCAGATCAATCTTTACCGTGCCTACAGCGATATCAGAATTTGGATACTCGCTACGACCTACCAATTGAGTCAGCCACAAGTCGACTATTTAGCCAACGCGAGGATCATGCACGTCCATCTCGGTCAGCAGTTCTGTGAGTATGTCAAAGAGCAAGCCAAAGCTCTTTGCTCGAATAGCTTGGAGGTGTAGGCACGAATGATCGGAACGTACGCACCACGTTGCACACAGAGGCGATGCAACGTGGAACTTGAACAAAGTACCGAGGGTCAAGCACGACGCGTCAGTGGGCCGACGGTGAGCAAAGGAGCACGGGAGAATTGCCATGGCTAAACAACTTGCAATACGAACGATTACTGTCAACGCAATTAACAGAGGCAACTTTTTCATTCTCATTGATCGACGTGGAAGAAGACTATCGCGTGCCTTTCGACTCAGTGATGTCGAAGGCTATGTTGATCCAGTTGTGTTGGACGAATGGCACTGGAAGTCAGCCTGCAGCCGCATCCGATTTCGTTTACTTAGTCGATCTCATTCACGAAAGGAGAGTCCATGGAAGAAGAGAGTGAGTAACTTAGCTGCTTCACACAGAATGCGTCGTCGCTTGCCGCGAACAAAGCCAATCTCAAGACAACGATTCGAACGCTATTCAACAAAGAATTGGAACGACGCTTGTCGTCGTCTATGGCAACAAGGAGACAACCGCGCTCGGCGACATAGCCGTGGCGGATGGGTTCGTTGGGCACACACTGTTTCTAATAATCACAACAAAAGAAAAGGAGGCCGATATGGCCAAGACAGCTACCGTAACAACAACGATGATCATGCAAATGATTGAACAGCAAGAATTCAAATGCTCATTGAGTGATCGCACTCTAACACCTGAGTCTGCATCGCTTGATCACATCGTTCCGCTAGCACGCAATGGCACTCACGACATCAGCAATCTGTGCGTCGTTGATCAACAGATCAATGCCGCAAAAGGCACCATGACAGTCGACGAGTTCGTAACGATGTGCCGCGATGTAGTAGCGTGCCAAGATCGCAAACACTGTGAGCTTATCCCTTAGGTACTTGGTAAAAAATGCTCTTTTTGAAAATGGCCATGGGAAGGGTCGCGGTATTAAGCACACTTTGTTTGTTTGGGTGGGATTTTTCAGGAGTCGCCCGATGATCGAAGAATCTCAACAAAACGCGGGAAATCGCAACGTGTGCAACGACGTGGCCAGGATTTTAGATCGTGCAAACCGGACATGTCGGACAGTTGCCAGTCAGGATCTCGGATCAACGCCATTATACCTGCTGGCTCAGTCCCGCCTGCCGATGGAACTTGGCACCAGTCACCATTACGCCTTCACGACTCCTTGGCTTGATCTGGCTTGCCGTGACCACATCGATCCCTGGTTCGGGCGTGGTCCATGTGCCGTGATCAACGACATTGGGATTTCGGACGACTTCGATCCCGTCGACTTCGAATATGTCGTAACCAACTGTGTGCTGCATGAATTTGCCCACATTCTGGATCGACCGGCCATTTATGACGCTCACGCCAGCGTAAATCCTGATCGAGTCAAATTCAACACGATGGTGGTTGCCAAGGCAACCAAGAGCCCACCAAGGACTGACGTCCCAATTTACTTTGGCCATGGAGCCAGCTTCATTCGAATCG
>JANMNK010000426.1:0-5543 GCA_031373875.1 Pirellulaceae bacterium
CGTTACAAGTATCCGAGAAACCGAGCTCTTTATCATGTATCCTAATTCTGCGGGAGGACTGGTCGTTCCGTATTTGGCGGGGCAAATCTGGCACAAAACTCCCAAGCAGCCTAATTTGACGCGATTTCGTTGACAGTACGGGTTTTGCGTAACTATACTGAACTTTTGTTGGGCAAGTTCGTCGTAACCTGCGTCGTTCCGGTGCCTTACTTTACCGCTTTTCAACGAGACCCTTTCACGGGGTTTCGAACAGTCATGTCCAGACTGATAACGTTTGGTCGATTTTCACTTTCGAAGACCACTCCAACTTTTATGTCGCAAGAGGTCGCGCATTCATGACATTTCTAGGCAAATTGTTTACAGGTCTCATCCTGCTTTTGAGCTTGGCGTTCTTCGTTATCGCGCTAGTTGTCAATGCATCGCATCGAAACTGGAAAGAAGCTGTAATGGATCCGAAGACCGGATTCAAAGAACAGAAGCGAGTGCTCCAGTTAAACTTGACTGAGTTGCAGAAGACGTTGGAAGATGCGCGCCGCGAATTAGCGCAAGAGCAAGCTTCGCGACGCGTCACGTTGTCGATGCTGCAAACGCAATTAGAACAAGAGCGCGAAAAACTGGCGCAGCTTACTGCTGAACTTCAAAAGATGCAGGCGGCCAATACACTGCAGACTCAAACTTTGGCGGCCACGCAAGACGAACTGACCCGTGTTACCAAAGAAAATGCCGACATCAAAACACAAGTTGTGCAAGTCATTCAAGAACGAGACAATCAAACTCGCAAAGCAATCACACTGCAGGATGATTTGAACAATCGCTTGGTCGTTCTCGACACACTTACCAAAAAGCTTGACGCACTACGCGACTCCTCGACCGTTCTCGAAGCGAGAAACATCACGATGAAGAGCGCTTTGGTTCGATCTGGAATCAAAGATGATCTTGAAGATGTTCCTCCATCCGATCTCAAAGGCATCGTCAATGCAGTTGATCGCGAAGGACTCATTGAAATCTCGGTGGGTCGTGATGATGGTTTACGCGAAGGTCACGAGATGGACGTTTATCGCGGATCGCAATATCTCGGTCGTGTTCAAATCGTTCGAGCGGATGTCGACAAATCTATCGCCAAGATGCTTGACGGTTTTCGCCGCGGCTATATTCAAAAAGACGATAAGGTCGTTGCGAAGTTAGGTTTGTAAGAAACCGCTCGATGCTTGAAATCAATCTTCAGTTTCATTTTTGGATCGAATGCGAATGAGCGATAATCAGCCCCGTCAGCCACTTTCGGTTTATACCGTTATGTTAATTGCGGCCACAATTTTTATGACTTTGGCTTGCATTATCATGGCAATCGAGTGGTCGCGTTTCCAAGGCGCTCCACCGACCTCTAGTCGTCCATCGGGACAGGTATTCACTTTTGAAGGCAATGAGCAAATCCCTGCAAAGTATGCTTAGTCGAATCGCCAGTTTGCCGTCATGCATGCATTCGCGATCCGAGTTCATTTCAGCTTGCTAAGTTCCTTGGCAACTCGTTTTACTGCTTAGTAAGCACTCTGCCGACCAATCGTGCGTCTTGTTTTCACTTTCCAAATGTGGAAATACGCAATCTAGGTCAACGAATCTTCGAAATCAGAATTTCCCCATGGTAACGGCTTTAACAGCCGAAACCTTTGGAGGGGAAAGTAGGTGCGAGTACAGCTCGGCTTTCCTTGGCAACGTTGCTTTTCTGTTTTCGCATTCCTAGTTTGGTTCGTTTGAAATCCAACAACTCCTTGACGTCAGTACTGAGATGAATGGACCATTGGGAATCAAAATGCAATCTGTCACGAGGGCGGCCGTAATGGGCATCCCGCGCGATTCGTCTTTTGGCGACTTCTGTTACGAGCGGGCGTTCGTTTTCATCGCACTTGTAGTTTGCTTTTTCGTTTCAGGATGTTCGCGCGATCGAAAAATTTCCTTCAAGCCACCCTTTCCTGGTAAGTCAGCTCAGGCTGCGCAACCTAAGGCCTCCGAATCTGTTCCCACGCCAATAAACCACATGCCGCAGGCAGCTGAAGCGGACTCTGCGGAATTTGTAAACAACGCTTACGTCGCACCACCACAGCAAGCCATGGCTCCTATGGGCATCATGACGCCTTTGTCGAATGCGACGACCGCTCCTCAGCCGTATCAAGTTCAATACGCTCAGTCCGTTCAGATCCGTCCAGAATCGAGTAGCACTTCGGAGTCACTGCCTCCTACGAACGAAACGATTCGATTGCCGATGCAAGAGCAAGTTCCCGGAACAAACAACTTTCAACTGGCGATTGCCAACGATCAAGTTTCCTTGACCGCGAGGGACGCTCCACTAGATGCTGTACTCTCGATGATCTCAGAGCAGCAAGGGTTGAATATCGTAACGAGCGAAGCCATTGGTGAAACGATCACCGTCAAGCTGACAAGGGTACCCCTTGCTGCGGCGCTGAACGCTATTCTGGAGACCAGTGGTTACTCGTGGACCATGCAAGGCAACATCATTATTGTTTCGAAAATTTCGGGCGAAAAAAAGTCTTCTCCGGCATCGCAAGGGCGAATGATCCGCGTTTTCACATTGAATTACCTCGCTGCCGACGACGTCGACAAGATCGTGCAGGGACTGCTTTCACCTGTTGGCCAATCTTTTGTCACATCAACGGTCAGTACCGATTCCCGGAGAGCTCACGAGCAACTAGTGGTCGAAGACATGCTTGATTACGTTCGAAGAATAGAATCCTATATTCGCGAGATTGATATCCCGCCCCGACAAGTCATGATCGAAGCTCATATTTTGCAAATCGCCCTTAAAGATACGAATCGGCATGGCGTCAATTTGCAACAATTGTTCACGCTAGCGGGAGCCGACGTGACTTTGCAAACGAGCGGACTTGCGTCGGGCACATCGCCCATGTCATTGTTTCAGATCAGCGGAACCGATTTGACAGCAGTCATCGAAGCACTCAAATCGACAACAGATTCCAAGACGTTGGCTTCGCCCAAAGTCGCCGTCCTCAACGGACAAGAAGCCCGCATGCAAGTCGGTGGCAAAATCGGATACTTGATGACCACGACAACCCAGACGAGTACGCTTCAAAGCGTTAATTTTCTTGAAGTCGGTGTTATTCTAAAAGTCACACCATTCATCAGCGAAGACGGCCAGATGATGATCAAAGTCAATCCGTCGGTGTCCACGGGACGTATCAATCCAACAACCAGTCTGCCGGAGAGCGATACAACGGAAGTTCAGACCCAGGTGTTGTTGGGTGATGGTGAAGCGATCGTGATTGGTGGTCTGATCAAAGAGACGGATATTGAAAGCCAAAGCAAAGTTCCATTTCTCGGAAATATCTGGGTTGTCGGAAGACTATTCCAGAAGAATGAAATTACGCGGGAACGCAATGAGATCATTGTGACGTTGTTGCCGCGAATTATTCCCAACCAAATTGGCTGCAGGAATTTGGATGAAAAGGAAATTCAGCAAGCACATACGCCTTTGCTGTATGGTGATCTGCAGGAAGTAAATCGTACTGCGTTCGAGCCGGTATTACCCACGTGTTCGATTCTTCCTCGCAACAAACCAACTTATTCCCCGCCCGCAATTTTACATCATTCGCCTGGACCAGCGGGCACGGACGATGGTTCGCCACGAGGTGTTTGGATTTACCCAAATGCGGAAACGTCCTACGAAGTTGCACCGGCAAATTGGTTCCCCGCTCAACTTGCTCCGGCAACTCAACCGGTTCAAGGCGCCTGGCGATCGGTTAATCCAGCATTCCAGCAAGTGAGCCAGCCCATAACCCGTTAAGCGATTGCTCGGTAGAAAATTAGGACCTATGCGACTTGGTTAGCACAATCCAATAACACGGATTCAGGTCGGAAACAAAAGGAGGCAGACATGGAACCACTTCCAAAATCACTTCAGCACATGATGGAAAAGCGAGAGGCCACGGAGCGTCGTGCATCCGATCGACGTGCCAGTGCAAAAAAAACAGAAGCTGCCGGCGAGCGACGAAAATCTGACCGTCGCGCATCCTCACGTCGCAAAACCAAAACGAAAAAAAGCTAATGCCGCAACCTGCAGTTGAGTGGTCGCCAAGGTGCTCTTGCTTCACAGCACTGTAGGACTGAGATGTCTCCCCGGAATATTCAAAAATCAAAAACACGGAACAACGGTAGGTACACACCCACTATTGTTCAGCGCGGTGATTGCGATTCAGACGTCGTTTTCTGTTCGCTGCGTTGTTGAGTGAGAAGTGGGTCGGACGTGGGATGTTTTTTTGTCGAACGACTTGGCCTGATGGTTTTCTTGATTACTGCGCCGCAGCGAACCGACTCGGTGCGTTGGTGAGGCAGAGTTTCTAAGCGTCAACTGGTTTCACTTTTTCAAAATGCTACTCAAGTTCTTCCAGGCTTGCCCAGCCGCTCATGTCGAAGCAGATCATTTCGAAAGTCCACTTGGTCGGAGAGCGACCCGTGTAGAGCAAGATCAGCATGCAAGCGATGATGGCACTGTAGACTTGCATCTCGACTCCTTCTTGCTTGAAGGAAAACAAAGGTGTCAGGGAAAACAAAGGTGTCAGGAGTCATTGATTCGGGAAATGATTCATGTTACACTGTTGTGATGCCCAGACCTAAACGCGCCGATGAAGCAAATTGCATTTACCACGCACTGAACCGAGGCAATGCGAAAAGGCCGATCTTTAAAAAAGAGGCGGATTTCGCTGCTTTCGAGCGAATCCTTGCGGAAGGATTGGAACGTTACTCGTGCCAAATACTGGCATACCAACTGTTGAGTAATCACTGGCATTTTGTGCTACGACCGCTTGAGAATGGTGCCATGAGCAACTTCTTGCGATGGGTGACACTGACGCACACGCAGCGTTACCATGCACACTACGGAACATCTGGGGAAGGGCATGTTTATCAAGGTCGCTTCAAGAGTTTTCCAATTCAAGACGATGAACATTTCTTCGTCGTCGCGCGGTATGTTGAACGAAATGCCGTACGTGCTAACTTAGTGGATCGGGCGGAAAATTGGCGTTGGGGTTCGTTGTATCGCTGGGTGTTGCAACCGGAACCCGACCCAAAATTGCTTTCGGCGTGGCCAATTCCCAGACTTCCGAACTGGGTTAGACGCGTCAATGAACCGCTGACCGATAAAGAGATTGCTGCAGTCCGTCGGAGCGTGAAGCGTGGAAGCCCTTTTGGAGACGAAACTTGGGTTGAATCAACCGCCAGTCGACTTGACCTGGAATCGACATTACGCCCACGCGGACGCCCCCATGTACGCAACCTAAGCAACAATGACTCCTGACACCTTTGTTTTTTAAGCAACAATGACTCCTGACACCTTTGTTTTTTCCTTTGTTTTTTTCACCTTTGTTTTTTTTGACACCTTTGTTTTTTTCTGACACCTTTGTTTTCTCAATCGGTTGCCGATTGACACCAACCTACCAGTGACATGCATAACATGAAGAAGTGCGATTGCTTACCTAAAGCGGTCGCACTTTTTTTATGCGTTAAGGTTACGATCG
>JANMNK010000446.1:0-6262 GCA_031373875.1 Pirellulaceae bacterium
CGGCGTCGATCGCCATCTGCTTTCCTGGCATACCATCCAATGTGAACCTAGCGGCAACTTCGCTAATTCGTGTGGCACCCTTGGTAATCACGACGAACTGGATGACGAAAATGATGACGAATAGAATGATGCCAACTTCCAATCGATCGCCGGCGACAAATTCGCCAAACGTTTGGACAACTTGACCTGCTGCGGCTAATCGGTCCGTATCCCCTCGCGTCAAAATCAGGCGGGTGGTAGCCACGTTGAGCACGAGTCTCATCAATACAGTGGTGACGAGCATTACCGGGAAAACACTGAACTCCAAAGGAGTTTTGACGTAAATCGTTGTCAATAGAACGATCGTGGCTAGTGCAATATTTCCGGCGAGCAAAACATCCATGACGGTTGCAGGCAACGGTACGAACAGCACCATCACGCAGGCGATGATGGCCAGCGGAAAAATGTAGTCACGGATGTTTTGTAAACGACTAGGCATAACAACCACAGAATTCCAAAACAGGAGCGGATTCGCCCCCAATTTGCTAATTAAATGCGCCCTCGACTGGACTTGGCATTAATTCCATCCGAGGGTCCGTTTGGCTCAACAAAAATGGAGAACCAAACACCAAAAACCTGAATTTGTACGAAGCAAAAAATATTCGATCTCAAAATTGGACTATGGCAAATGGACGCGGAAAGCTACCGTAGTTGAGAGTACAAAGTCCAGATCGTTTTATTTGCATGTGATCTATTTGCTAGCCTTTTTAGGGTTCAGAGGCGATTTTGAGGAAGCCTGTTGATATGTCGACCACGGCATCAAAAGAGCATTCTCGCAAGACGACGAGCGGGGAATTTCACCGTTACCCACTTCACTCACCGCGGTTTTGGCATGGCATGCCTTCGTTCGTATTCTGGCGAATGATGTACCGTAATCGATTTGCAGTCGCTCCCCATAGGCTGCATATTGCTGCTTCCGTCGCGTTCTTTTCCCCGATGACCGACTTGATATCGCTGCTTCAGCATGCCGTTCACGGTCGAGCCATTCGCAAGACGCAAATTACCCATAGCCCGCTCTTTATACTTGGTCATTGGCGCAGCGGGACGACCATGTTGCACGAGATGTTCCAAGAGGACAGTCGTTTCGCCTCGCCGACAACCTATCAGTGTTTTGCACCTTGGCATTTTTTGTTGACCGAAAAGGCAATGCTATCTTTTGGAAATTTTCTTTTGCCCGAACGTCGGCCTATGGACAACATGCGGGCGGGCTGGCAACTGCCACAAGAAGATGAATTTGCGTTGATGAATCTCGGCGCACCATCGACTTATTTGAACATGGCTTTTCCGAACGGCGAGCCGCCGATGATGCAGGCGTTGACGATGGATGGATTGAGCGAGAAAGATCTCCGAAATTGGAAATCATGTTTTAACTGGTTTTTAAAGATTCTCACCTACCATTACAACAAACAACTGATTCTCAAGAGTCCCCCGCATACAGGCAGACTCGCTTTATTGCGGCAAATGTATCCGAATTCAAAATTCGTCCACATCGTTCGCGATCCTCGTAGTTTATTCCCTTCGACGAAGCATCTTTGGCGAGCGCTTGCTTCGGCCCAATCGTTCCAGCATCCCTGCTCGGAAGAAGCACTCGATGCATTCGTGATTGAGTCCATGCATCGTCTTTATCGCAATTTTGATAAGAATCGAGCTGGCATTCCAGATAACCAGTTTGTCGAAGTTCGATATGAGGAACTCGTCAAAGAACCCGTGGCGAACATGGAACGAATCTACAACCAACTCGAACTTGGTGATTTTGAATCGATCCGTGGAAAGCTAGAAATTCGCAAGCAAAACAATAGTGAATATCGAACCAACAAACACGCGATCAACCCTGCTTTAGAATCGTACATCCTCGACGTGTGGGGTGAATACGCCAAGCGTTACGGCTACGTGTGAGCAAGATTCGTGGAGCGTCTCGTAGCGACGTCTGAAAAAAATTCTAGGCAGCGATTATTAGGCAGCGATTGGTTGGCGAGCGCGATCTTCTGTTGAATTATCCGTAAAGGACTCCGATTGGCGAGTCGCCTTGAAAATGCGAGCCATGTCCATAAAGAAATCAGACGTCACCGCATGTCCTTCGTCGAATTGCTCGAATAATTGTTTCGCGAGTATTTCGGACAAATGGACCGGAATCGATCGCTGGTCTGCGGACCGATAAATCTGTTTGGCTACGGCGTCCGTACCTTTGGCAACGATCTGCGGAGAGGTCACTTTGCTTGGATCGCAGTGAATTGCAATCGCATAGACTCCTTCGGGATCAACGATGACGAAATCGCAACTAGGCAGCAAGTCAGATTGCATCGTTTTGCCGAATCCGCTTTGAATCTTTTGGCGACGTCCTTTTGCCGATAGATCGCCTTGCGTCGATTTTAGTTCCTCTCGCAATTCATCGTCGGTCATCCGAATTTGTTGCTCGAATTTCCAAAGCTGATATCCGTAATCACAGATACCTAACACCAATAACACGATAGCCATATTGACTAACACATCGAGAATAATTTTCCAAGCGAGCGCGGCGGATTGTGCCAAGTTCAACTCGCCCAGCACTGCAATCTGATTCCATTTGACGTAGGTAGCGATACCCAAAACTCCTGCAATAAGGACAACACGCATCACGCCAATGCCCCAACGGCTTGAGTTTTCCAGCGAAAACAAACGCTGCAATCCCATGGCAGGGTTAATTCGTTCCAAACTGAAATTCATTTTGAAAGGCGGAATGGCGAATCGCGATTGCGCCAAATGAGCCACAACAGCCACGGTCAAGGACGAAACTAGCAAAGGAAACACAGTCCACATTGCGGTTCCCAAATACTTGATTGTCTCGTCAAAGATAAATTCCTTGTCCAAAAGTGAATCAGCGCGAAAAGTAAATTGGGCCAAGAAGAGATTCTGCAGCAACACGTAGAGCCGAGGCGCAAAGTACTGAAGACACAGCACGCTTACCAAGAATATTGCCGCCGACGTTAAGTCTTCGCTGCGTGCGAAATGTCCTTGTTCGCGAGCTTTTTGTCGGCGATAGCTCGTTGCGTTATGTTTCTTTTCAGCGGATTCGTCAGCCATGGTTTCCTGTTTTCGGAATTAGCTCCGAGGTGAACTCAACCCACAAAACCAGTTCTTCTTGAAACACCCATCCGATACTACCAATGGAAATCGCCAGGGCAGATAACAGCACTAAGACATTCACGTTGTAACCGATCGCCATCATGTTCAGTTGGGGCATCGCCCGACCGACGAGTGATGTTAGGACGTTGGCGAGAAGCAACGAAATGGCCAAGGGTGCGGAGGCTCTCAAGCCGAGTTCAAGACCGTGTTGGACAAGTGCGACCAACTGCATTAGCCAAGCCTCTTGGGCTAGAATCGCACCGGCTGGATACAGTTGGAAACTTCTAAGGCACAGGTCCAATAATTGACGATGCCCGCCGAGGCCGAGAAACAACGCAATCGAAAGCCACGAAAGCAACTGTCCAAGAACGGGCGTTTCTTCTTGAGAATTCGCATCCACTGTCGTCATGTTATCAAGGCCAGCCAACTGCGAGACGATGGCAGCGCCGCTTTGAAGGCTCGTCACCATCACAGCAGACGCCGTCCCAAACAGTAATCCCATCATAATTTCGAGAAGGAGTTGCACCATGACGATTGGGAATTCGCTGGGCATGCTCGGGGCTTGAGCTATCGCCATAGGCGATACGCAGACGGCGAGCGCGACTGTCAGTAGCACACGAACTTGGATAGGTACGGAATTCCCTCGGATCGGAGGCAACAGGATGAGCAGCGGACCTATCCTTGCTAGTACGCAGAGAAAAACCCACATGGGAGCGGTAAAGAGTTGAAGAATCCCATCGGTGGACATCGGTATTTTTCTACTCCGAAGACCGCATATGCAAAGGGATATCGCGAATGACATCGCGCGAATATTCCAGCATGCGATCCGCAATCCATGGCAGGCATACCAATATGGCCAACACCATTGCAACCAGTTTCGGCACCGTGCTGACAGTTTGGTCCTGTATGTGTGTCAAAGCTTGGAACAGGCTGACAAGCAAACCAATCAGCAATCCGGCAAACAAAAGCGGTGCTCCTATGACGAGCGCCATGACAGCCGCATTTCGAACAAGATCTACTGCATCGCTGGTTGACATGTTTTTCCGGTGGTTGGGTAATATGTTCGTTGAATCTTAAAGTAGCGATGAAAATGCTCGCTACGTACCATAGGTCCCAAAGCTATCCAGTAGCATCTGGACTACGAGTCGCCAGCCGTCCAACAAGACAAACAGTAACAATTTGAACGGCATCGAAATCATCGCGGGAGGCAACATCATCATGCCCATCGAGATCGTGACGGACGCGATGACTATGTCGAGGATAAGAAAAGGCAAATAAATCTGAAATCCCATCACAAAGGCAATCTTCAGTTCGCTCAGCATGTAAGCCGGTAACAAGACTCGCAAAGGGACTTCGTCAAAGTTTTTCGGCGGAGGTCCCTTAGGAGAATAGTACTTGTAAAACAAATGTACATCGTCGTGATTGCCAGCCATACTGATTTGACGCGACATAAAATTGCGGACGGGCTGAGCGCCTGCTTCCCAAGCTTGATCCAAAGTCATCCCCGAAGATGAGTCCGAGTACGGCTTGATCGACTTGTCATATACCTCGGTCCACACCGGAGCCATTACAAACATGGTCATAAAAAGAGCGATAGACGTCATGACTTGATTAGGTGGCAACTGCTGAGTTCCTAGTGCGGTTCGCAGTAAACCCATGACCACCACGATGCGAACGTAACAAGTAGTCATCAACAGGATTGCTGGGGCAAGGCTGAGGATGGTCACAAGCGCGATGACTTGAAGGCTGTTGGCCAAACCGCTTGGGCTCGTCCATTGGCTCGGGCCCGCAAGAACTGTTTTTTCGATCGACTGGGTGCCAATCGCGTCGCTTGAATCTTGAGACGAAGTAAGAACTTGCCTTAAGACGGATTGCACGCCATCCTCGGGCTCAACGGCCGCAGCAGTCGACAAATTCAATGTTGCTACGAGGATTAGCCCAAGCGTTGCACTTAGGAGTTTGGCGAACAAGGTCGTCCAAGCATGATTTTTCTGGCTCGCCATAATCCTATCCCTTCGTAGCAAGTCCTTTGGAACTGCTAGATTTGCTTACTCGCAGATAAGAATCACGCTGGACCCCGCTGGTTTTTTGCGCCATTTCTTGAAACACTTGCCGAAACGATTTGGCAACACCGCCATGCGATGATGAATCACACGCGGCAGCAATCCGTTCGACTTCGGCAGGGTCGTCGATTTCGCTCAGCGTTTGCGTTTGCCCAAGTTGATGGCTTACCAGCAATAACTTGGGGCCGAATCGTACGACGTACAATTGCTGTCGAGGAGCAAGCATACTGCGACCTAGGACTTGCAGCACAGGACTTGGCAAACTCGAACTTTGTTGAATACCGGATTTGCGCACAACCCAAACGAGAATCGCAAAAATTCCCAACACCAAGAGCAAACTGAAGGCCATAGAAAATAGATTCCCTAACCAACCTCGCGGCCGAGTACTTGTTTTCACATTCGCATCGCTAGGTGGTTTCAAGGCCAATTCGTTATGGATGACCTCGACCTGCATCCTCGGGGATTCGAAACTGGTGTTTAGACTGGTGCTGGTGGTCGCGGGATTCGTAGGAGTGATTCCTGCAGGCTCGAGATAGGTCGCTGGGCGAACATCTTGTGTTCCGGCGCTGTCGTTTGTTGAATTGTTGAATGCAGGGGACACTTGCTGGGGCCATGAGCCGGCATTGGGCTGTGATGCAATCGGCGGCGATTGCTGGGTTTCCTGGTTACGCAATCCGTTGTGGCTGCGATAGATTTCGGCGGTTGGTTTTGGTTGCAAATTAGTCGATTCAGCTCGACGTGGGCCATTATTGTCGACGTGGCAAAAACCAGAGTTGGCTGCTGCCAAAACGAAAGCCAACACAAGGAGCAAGCCGGCGAGGCGTTGTAACGAAACAGAAGTCGGACTTCTCATGATGCTTGGCTGGCTCCCACTTGCGCTGTTGAGCCTGGCTCGGCACCGATCAACTCCGTGACTCGAACACAGTAGCTACCATTGAGAACCAGCACTTCGCCTCGAGCAATCATCCGCCCATTGGCGTATACATCAACCAAGTCGCTTGTCATTCGATCAAGGGTTACAACAGCCCCTTTTCGCAACTTGAGTATCTCTTCCAAAT
>JANMNK010000327.1:0-4327 GCA_031373875.1 Pirellulaceae bacterium
ACCACTTGGATTCTCTATAGGATGCGACCATAGCTGGACGGCACCAAAATGACGCTCACCTCATGCAATACACTTTATGGCCCTCAGAGTCGCGGCCACCAAATCCACATACACTTCAAACAACTCCATACAACAGAACCATCCATGAGTTCATTGGCAATTAGCGCACCGAAAACCAGCAGTCGCAGCTCCGTTTGGGCAAAGCGTTTTGCGATTGTCTTGGTCCTGACAGCGATCATCGCCGCAGCAATTGTGTTCGCTCCGCAATTCGTTGGTTCGACTGCCCCGGTAAAATATCTCACCCATCCCGTTGCTCGAGGCAATTTGAGCGTAACCGTTACTGAAAACGGTGCCGTTGAAAGCTCGAACAATAAAGAGATCAAGTGCATGGTCAAGGGTGGAAGCACTGTGCTCTGGGTTATCGAAACGGGAACTATCGTAAAGCCTGGTGACGAGCTGGTGCGTCTAGACCAATCCCAAATCGAAGACAAAATCCTCCAGCAGCGAATTGTATACGAGACCGCGCTCGCCAGCAAAATCACCGCCGAGAGTGACGTAGCCGTTGCAAAAATCGGAATCACCGAATACCTCGAAGGCGCTTACAAACAAGAACGAAGCTTGATCGAAAAAGAAATATTTGAAGCGGAACAAGTACTTCGCACCAAAGAACTCGCGTTTGAATCTGCGTTACGATTGACTGCTAAGGGAGTGTTCAAAAGCTTGCAGCTCGACGGTGAAAAATTTTCGGTGGATTCGGCCAAGAAAGATCTCGAACTGAAACTATCGAAACTCGATTCGCTAGATAAATACACCAAGGAGAAAAAACTCCAAGAACTGCGTAGTACGCTCAAAGCGGCGGAAGCCAAGTTGGCTTCGTTCGATGCATCGTTGACACTTGAAAAGACAAGGCTTGCTCGCGAAGAAGAGCAGCTAGTCAACTGTGTCATCAAAGCAGAAACGGAAGGAATGGTTATCTTTCCGTCGATGTCCGCTTGGAAAGATACGCCGGATATTGAAGAAGGAGCCACGGTTCGAGAACAACAAACGCTTCTCATGATCCCTGATGTTTCCAAGATGCAGGTCAAGGTCGGCATTCATGAATCCAAAGTCGATCGCTTGGCTGTCGGGATGCCAGCAAAAATTCAGTTGCAGGAATTGACTCTTCAAGGTGAAGTGAGTGAGATTGCCGAAGTAACTCGTCCTGCAGGTTGGTGGACAGGCAATCTCGTCAAGTACGATACGATCATCAAATTGACACCGCACCCAGGACTCAAACCGGGAATGAGCGCCATTGTCGAAATTGTTTTGGCTAGCCACCAAAATGTTCTCACCATTCCCGTCGCGGCGATCGTCGAAGGACAAGATGGATTTTACTGTTTGGTGCAGACAACCGATGGCATCAAAAAACGAGCCATCCATATCGGCGATTCGAATGACGAGTTCACGATCGTACAAGATGGATTAGTGGAAAGCGACCAAGTTCTGTTGAATCCACTCGGCGTCGTCGAAGAGGCACAACAGATCGCGATATTGCCTAACGCTAACAATCAGGACGAAGACAAGTCATCAGAAAAAGGCTCCGGAGTTAAGTCCAGCTCTGGTGAAAGGAAATCGGCTGAAAAAGCTCAAGCAAAACAGACTTCGCCGGAACAGACTTCCACGGCAAATGATAGCGCGAATCTAAAGTCTGGCGAGACTGGCGCGAAGTAATGAGCGGAACACTTGTTCAAACGATCCGCTTAGGCTTGAAAAGCTTACTCTTGCAGAAGATGCGTTCGTCCCTTGCCGCTTTAGGTATCTTCATTGGCACGACGACCGTTATTTGGCTCGTAGCGATGGGCGAAGGCGTCAGCTATCAAGCTCAACAACAGATTCTGGAATTAGGTGCAAAGAATATTATTATTCGCAGCATCGAGCCCAACTCGACCGGTGAGGAAAAGGACCGCGTCAAAACCTACGGTCTGTTGCGAGCCGATTACCAACGCATGCTTTCCAATATTCCGACTATTGAACGAGCTGTACCGATTCGCGAATTGCGCCGCGAACTTGCATCCAAAGGCAGAAAGGTCACGGCGAATCTAATTGGATGTGCCAAGGACCATTTCGAGCTTAACCGTCTCGAAATGGCTCGTGGCAGATGGATTAACTTAAGCGACGATCGAGAAAATGTCATCGTATTAGCAGACGGGACAGCTCGCCGATTGTTTCCTTTCGAGAACCCGATCGGCCAGAAGATCCGAGTGGAAAGCGACGTGTACACGGTAATCGGCCAGACCAAACCACGCGGTGCATCGGCCGCAATCGGCGGCAGTTTGGACGCACGCGATTACAGCTACGATGCGTATATTCCCTTGGAGACCTTTCGGCATCGCGTCGGCGATCAAATCATGACGCGGACCGGAGAAGGTTTTAATTTCAAAGGCGAGATTGTAGAACTGACACAAATCACGCTGACGGTTGGCGATATCTCCCAAGTTGACGAAACGGCAGCGATCGTAGAAACGTTGTTAAAGAAATATCACGACAAGGAGGACTATGCCGTCGTCGTTCCCAAAGAATTGCTTCGGCAAGCGGAACGGACGCGAGCCATGTTCAATGCTATGCTGGTGATCATCGCGGGAATATCGCTTCTCGTCGGCGGTATCGGTATCATGAATATTATGCTTGCCACGGTGACCGAACGGACTCGCGAAATTGGAATTCGCCGCGCCCTCGGTGCGAAACGTAGTCACATCATCCAACAGTTCCTGGTCGAGACATTGGTATTAACCGGTAGCGGGGGATTGCTAGGCGTGTTCTTTGGTTTATTATGCGGGCCGCTATTTCGGTTGACTCGCTCTATCATTATGGCGTTATCCCCTGACCTGTTGCCGCCCGTCATTCACACGCTCGAGCCTCGCATCGCGCTCTGGTCGGTGTTTTTCTCGCTGTTCATTTCACTCGGCGTAGGCCTACTATTTGGCCTATATCCCGCCCGCCGCGCCGCCAATATGAATCCAATCGAAGCGCTACGTCACGAATAGTGTGGCGCTCGGTTATTTCTGGTGATATCCTCGTGCGAAACCGGTGGCTAGCGCCACGCCGCTCAGTTATATGTACCCAACAGTCACTGAGCGGCCAGGCGCTAGCCTCCGGTTTGTCCTCCGGTGTATGCCTATTGTTTATTCCTCCGGTGTGCTCCCCCCGCGAGTTTGAATGTGTGCCTATACTAGAATTATGGGTAACTATTGCTCGTTAACATTAGTCCGATACCCTACGTAATCGCCATCTAAACGCACGATCCCGCTCGGAATCGCTACGCTCGCGGCCGGTCTGGTTTATACTAGAGCCTGCCCATTGGCCACCTATCGATGCAATCGCCTGCATGCCATTATTGAAATGTCATCAGGCAAGTTTGTTCCCACCGAATCGCGGAGTTGTTGTTCATGTCGTTTATGCGAACAATCGCCATAAGTTGCTGGCTGGCGTTCGCACGTTTAGCGACCGCTGGCCACGACGATAGCGCGTACTTTCGCGAACAAGTCGAGCCTATTCTCAAGCATCGCTGTTATAGCTGCCACTCGCATGACGCAGGGAACATGGAAAATGGACTGACGCTGGACTGGCGCAGCGGGTGGGAGTCGGGCGGAAAACGCGGACCGGCGATTGTTCCTGGCGATGCCGACAGCAGCTTGCTGATTCGAGCCATTCGGCACATTAATCCCGATCTGCAAATGCCCGAAGAGAAAATGCCAGATCAAGAGATTGATATTCTTACCCAGTGGGTGCAAAGCGGTGCATTCGATCCGAGAACGACTCAGCCAACCTCCGATTCCAACGTCAAGGCAACCGACTGGTGGTCCCTCAAGCCACTTGATCGACCCGATGTTCCCGCAGTAGTCAGCTCGAACCCAATCGACGCTTTCATATTACAAGGCCTGCGAGAAACCGAACTTGAACCGTCTCCCGAAGCGGATCGAAGAACCCTCATCAGGCGTTTGACGGTTGACCTACATGGAATACCGCCAACCTGGGAGGAAGTGCAACGGTTTGAATCCGATACAAGCCCTATGGCGTATCAAGAATTGTTGGATCGATTGCTCACTTCGCCGCGATATGGCGAACGATGGGCTCGTCACTGGTTGGACACGGTGCACTTTGCCGACTCGCATGGCTACGAACACGATGTCTTCCGAACGAATGCTTGGCGATATCGCGATTATGTAATCGATCATTTGAATTCGGACAAGCCTTGGGATAAGTTTATTCGCGAGCAATTGGCTGCGGATTACTTTTACCCTGATTCGCCTCAATTGACTCCCGCACTTGGATTTTTGGGTGCTGGCAC
>JANMNK010000521.1:0-6396 GCA_031373875.1 Pirellulaceae bacterium
TGTCGTGTACGGAAGCCGCTTTATGGTTAAACGCGCTGCACGTGTGCTTTATTACTATCACTACGTCGCCAACAAATCGCTGACTTTCCTGTCCAACTTGTTGACCAACCGCAACATGTCCGACATCGAGACATGCTACAAAGCTTTTCGATCGGGAGTCATAAAGCCTCTTCAATTGACCAGTTCTAAGTTCGGCATGGAAGTCGAAATTACGGCGATGATCTGCAAGACTCGCTGCCGCAGCTATGAAGTACCCATTTCGTATTACGGACGCACTTACGAAGAAGGCAAGAAAATCGGAATGCTCGATGGCATTTCCGCAATCTGGTACATCCTGTATTACAACCTCATTCATCCATACACAAAAACCGGCCGCAATTACATCAAACAAGTCAATGAATTTTTAGTGGATCAACAACGCGAAGTCGCTGATGCGGAAGCCGCGAAGTTGATTGAGGTTGATAAGTAACTTGTTGACCGCCAACGTTAATGTCAATTCCGTTGATCGCTTGCATTTTTTACAGATGTTTTGGCTTTTCCCTATCGGCATTTGTCTTTTTCAATTTTTCCGAGCCACATTTTTCGAAATAGAAAATCAGACGGTTTGCCGCCGGGGATCGGTGTCCAGAATAATTTCGCTAATCCCGGTCTGATTAAATCCTTTGTAGCCACCGTTTCTTTCCAGGATTTCTAGATGTGATCCGATCGCTCCTTGATCGCGAAACTGCTGGGCTTGTGCGTGGGTTATCCATCCTGCGGACAGCGCGCGCTGGATATTCCTTTCGCGGACGGGCCAACGCTCACCGACAGTAAAACACTGTCGCAGGAATGGAAAATCGGTAAAGGGTTTCATGCTTGCAACCCCCGATTCGGTCAATTGATCGCGAGCGGCGTCGAATTCGAATTGGCATTCCAAGTGATGCATGCCAGCTTCTAAAAGGGCTTCCCCATGTAATTCGCACCAAAGACCCACGGTGCCCAAACTGTCCCGATGCTCCAAAGGCTGATGAGCAAAATCACGTACGACTTCGTCAGGAGCCAAATCGACATCAGCAAACACGACCACACCAGCGTCGGGCTGTTCCAAAACCTGCGCGCCCCACCCGGCCTCGCGTCCAGCATAAAATCGCTCTCGGCAATGCATGCCGAGCTTTTCTAGGACGCGGGTCAAATGATAAAAGGCGGGGCGACCCGATCGATACGTATGGTGATCGTGATTGGCCCAACCTAAGCCTAGGTGATCTTGTCGCATTTTCTGCAACTGCGCGGCACGGTTTCTCGCTTGCCAATATTGTCGTTCGGCCGCGAAGAACAAGTCGGCAGCACGGGCCACCCCGACTATGCCGATCGCTTCGCTCACAACCCGGTTGAGCTCTTGAAAACCGTGCTCACTATTTTCGAACGATCGAGGCCTTAGTCGAAAATTCTCCGCCAAACGCAATACATCCCGCCCCCAACCGGCCGTCGCTTGGGACGACTCCCACCCCCAACTACCGTGCCGCTCGACAGCCCAAACTTCGACTTCGTTAGACGACGATGCCAGAATTCTTCGAACTTGGGCCATAGGCTGGCCAACCAATCGCGTTCGATCATCCAATTGGTGCGCGTTCGCAAAGTCAAGAATCGAATCGACTTTGATCGACACGAGATCCCGGCCGATCGCTTGTCGAACTAGGACGGACGGCAATAGTGCTTTTGAATGCCGGAAAATGACTGGTTCACCTGGGATGGCGTATTCTGCGAATCCTAAGGACTTGAGGTGATCCGCATCGCAATCGATCGTCATCCGATCGATCCAATCGAACAGGCGCGTGCCCGTTTCGCATTTTAGACGTTCGCTAAAATGTCCCAGCCACGAACTCTTTTTGGTCAGATTTTGCAATCCGAGATGAACAAGCTCGGTAGCTTCGGGATGCGTTGACCAATTCTCATTCTCCACGGCTTTCTCCCCATATTGAAGATCGTCTTTACCAATGTCCCTACAGTATAGCGCTTGGTATCGAATCCTTGGAAGACTGTCATGGGAGAGCTACCGGCAATTCACGCCGGAGGGGCCCTTATGTCTATTTGTGTGACGAATCCACCGATTGTTTGAATGATTGCTCTCGAATTCGTTGGCAAATGCCGTATACAATTACGTGACCTTCAACACCAACGTTGCGACTGACTTATGCAAGTCAACGAACCCAGGGGATAGTATGGAAACTAAATTTCGAACGATTCGAGGAGTCCGGATGGATAGTCCGATCCCTGCATGGCAAACTCGCGAGCAACTGCTACTCGCTCCTTACGCCACATTCAGCCGCAATTCTCTAGGCCGATCTCATCCGGAACCTACGCATCCGTACCGAAGCCCATTTCAGCGCGATCGCGACCGTATACTTCACAGCGCGGCCTTTCGGAGACTGAGCGGTAAAATGCAAGTCTTCACAGGCGACATGGGCGATTACCATCGAACGCGACTGACTCATACGCATGAGGTGGCTTCGATTGCCAGGACCATTGGTCGCTTGCTGCAACTCAACGAAGATCTCATCGAAGCCCTCGCATTGCTTCACGACATCGGCCATCCACCGTTTGGACATTGCGGTGAAGATGCATTGGCCGCCTGCTTGATCAATCACGGCGGTTTTTCCCATAATCGCTTTGCTCTTGAACTGGCAGAAAAGCTCGAACAGCGCTACACGCCTTATCCTGGACTTAACTTGACGGCCGAAGTCCTGTCGGGCCAAACCTTTCGCGCTAACAAAACGAATGGTGCCACGCCAAGCCTCGAAATGCAAGTTGTCGATGCAGCGGACAGCATCGCGTACGACGCCCACGATGTCGACGACGCACTCAAACTCAATTTGTTGCAGTGGCGTCAATTGTCTGACTTGCCGCTCGTTAAGAGGGCTTTACATAAAGCGAACCAGAATCAATCGTCCGAAAATACACAACGACAAGTCTTAGTCCATTCGTTGATCGATTTACAAGTGGAAGATTTTCTCGAGCAAGCCACACTGATTCTCGACGACATCCACGGCCTTGACTCACAAGCCGTTCGCGACGTTGGCATTCAATTCAGACTGTCAGATGAAATTGAATCGGAAAAGAGTCAACTCGAATCGTTCTTGTTCGAGAATGTCTATCGTCATCCTCGGTTGATCGAAATGCGTCAACGCGCGTCGACCCGAATGACACAGCTATTCAAGCTGCTAGAAACGCATCCTGAACGATTGCCCTTGAGATTTCAAAATTGGGCGGCAAACCAGGGCGTTCCCCGTACGGTCGGACATTATCTGGCAGGTATGACCGATCGATTCTGCGACGATCAATACACCCGCCTCGTCGAACTGGGACGCGACCGGGGCGATGACTGGAACTAGCAATAGCGCTAAATATTCTCGTCGAATCGTTTTTCATGCTTAGCAGTTTTTCCTCTGGCAAGCTTTCTCACATCGCAAGCCAACGAGCCCAGATTAACGATTAGGCTGGCCATTGCTTTCTATGGGTAGGTATCTCTGGCCCGAGTAATACTGCATCTGATCTCGGAAGTAGCTGCATTCGCGAATAAGCACATTGGATTCGCTGGCTTCGAGGACTTTGTAGCCGGGAATACTCAGTCGAGCGTGTACAAGTGCAGCGGGCGCAATTCGGGGATTGAATTCGGGATGGCTTTGTCGGAACGGCAACTGGAATCGGGCAGGGCCGTTTGCAAACTGTTCTGGTCGAACGGTAAAACTTTTTCGTTCGAGTTGCTTGAATTCAGGTCGGAGCGGAATGCTCAGTCCACCATCGAGTTTTTCATCTTCGATCACCAGCGTGATTTCCACTTGGCCGGCCACCGCGCAAACTTGTCCGTTTTTGTCTAATGGAATTAACTCAATGACAACTCCATCTGTTTGCGCGTCGGCATCCCACTGGCCCACATACGCGTGAATAACAAGCGTGACCGGCCGAGCCATCAGAGGCGTATTGCTTGTCCGATTTACCATCGCCAAGCCGGTTTTTGTAGTGTTAGCGGCTAATTCTGCAAATGACCGACTTGCAGATTTATTTTTCTCTGCCCATTCGCGCAGACTATCGCCGGTCATCTGTTCTGTCCCAACTCTACCAGACGCAATGTGGCTCCATTCCAAGCGACTAATGAGTTCGATGTTGGATTCCGATCTACGTAACCACAGGAATTGAGAATCGGAATCTGCATCGATACGTCCTTCGATGGTACGTCCGGTTACCAAAGTCAGCGATACATCTTGTTGCGCCCACACGATCCCCACTCCTGAAAACATGCTGCATCCGGCAAGAGCAATTATTCCTAATTTGGCGATTCGCGTAGAAAGCATTTTGGGACTCGCATCAGAGAACGATCAAATGACCTGATGCCTCTGAATGCAATCCCAATGCCAGCGTCCGGTTAACTTGGATACAGCCCCACTAAGTGAAGAAATCGCAAGGAAAACGAAAACGCTGCTCACCCCCATCCATGTCGACAATGATGCTTTTTTGCAACTTTGTTTCAAAAAAACAACATCCGATCGATTGCCCAGCCCGCGCGGAGTTCGACGGAGAATCAGTCCCAGAGTTTACGATAAGTCTCGGTGCTCTCGCGCTTTTAAGAATGCGATTCGATATGCTGGCTAGCCGCAAATTGCAGAGATGAGACCGATACGGCCCCAAGGATCGGTGCTTTTTCTGCTTCTCGTTTTTGTTTGATCTGCTCGGGACCTGTACCGCAAATCGCATAGACATCGTTCAAGGATTCCAAAAACGCGTTCACGATGACCGGATCCCATTGGCGACCACGCCCCTCGCGAATGATGGCCTCTGCCATATCGGTTGGCATCCCTTTTCGATAGGGACGATCGCTTGTCATGGCATCGTAACTGTCTGCCACGGCAATAATTCTGCCGTATAACGGGATCGACTCGCCCTGCAACTTATGAGGATAACCGCTTCCATCCCATGCTTCGTGATGCGACAGCACTCCCGGCAGAACGTAACTAATGAGTTTCAGTTCCTTGAGAATCTCATATCCAATGAGAGGATGCATTTGAATCAGGGCAAATTCGCTGTCCGTCAGTTTTCCAGGTTTGCTTAACACAAAATCGGGAACACCAATCTTTCCGATGTCATGCAGGAGACCTGACATGTGAATCTGATTGCATACTTTTTCCGACATCCCAAGTTGCTTTGCCGTTCGCTGGGATATGAGCGCGACGCGATCACTATGACCGCAGGTGTATTTGTCTTTGGCGTCGATCGAGTTGATCAAGGTACGGATCACGCCGACCAACAAATCCTCTTTTTCTCTAAAAAGTTCGGTATTACGAGTGTGTGCGCCGAGCATCACAGCAATCGAACTAACCAGTCCCGCTTCGACTGTTCCGAACTCCGTATTGTTTCCGATTCCGGCAACATCAGCTTGAGATTCCACGACTGCGATTTTGTCTTTGTTGACAACGAGAAGCCAGCCCATCTGTGCTTTGCTTGTTAGAACGCGAGCAAGTATACAACTTCTCACGGAAGTGACATCGCCAATACAGGTTGCTTCATTGCGAAGGTTACGAACGACGGGTTGAGCGTGCACGGCCGAATGCAAATGGGTAATTAATTCCCTTGCATTGGCTTCGGTCACTACAGACTCTCCATCGCGAAACAGCAATTCCGCAGGAGCATCCTCAGTGGCATTCTCGCAATTGGCGTTCAATCCAAAAAGAAAAATTGACTCGCCACGAATTAAGTTTCTCAATGTTGGCAGTGTGCATTGGGCAATTTGAGAAACGTTGCTTTCCGAATCGGATATCTCGAAATGCTCAGCCAGTTTTCGCAACCAAGCAAGCTCTTCAAAATTGCTTGTGATCTGTTCGATACAATCGTCAATTCGCTTTTGCGCCGTATCCAGTTCTCGTCGTTGGACTTGCGACATACGAATGGAGTTGGCCAGTGGTATTAGGTAGCGTTCACCGAAACTATCGACTTCGCCGACAACGTAAAAAATAACTTTTTTACCCGATGTAACTGGAACCATGAGTAGTACGGAATGGTCCGTCCACGGGCGTGTAGCCGCCGTTTTGATGATGCCTTGGTTTTCAATTTCACGCTGAATTCGTTCGCTGTTATAGGCACTACGCGTACCTGGATAGGCACCTAAAAAAACAAACGCTCCATCTTCTTCGGTCCAAATCTCGAACGTCGAGCCAATTGCATCTTCGAGCGCAGCGCAAACGGAGTTGGCAATCCGCAAGAAATCAACCCGATTGTGGGGAATATAGAAACTCATCAGCAACACAACCTAGACAGTATGAGCACGCTAACCAAACCACTTATCGCCCTTATTTACTCAAACATAGCTCAACTTGCGGGTTCCTGAAAATTTTTTTTGCACTTTGCTATTGCTGACCTAGGGTTGGA
>JANMNK010000546.1:0-12961 GCA_031373875.1 Pirellulaceae bacterium
TCTTCGCGTGGCTCGCCGATACGGACCAGCGCCGACTCGACCATATCGTCAGAATATCTCGAGTTAGTTCTGCCAACCGGGTAAGCAGCCAATAATTTAGGGATTGCCGAGCGAGCATCCGAGCCCATCCGAGCCAGCGAACTTGCTGCAAAAACGCCGACTTGGGGGCGAGTCAGAGCGTTTGCTAGAGCATGTACAATCTTTTCGGGATCATTCTTCTCAGGCAAACGTCCTAGTCGCTCCGCCGCGCAGCAGGCGAGGGCAGATTCTTCGCCGGAGAGCATGGCAATGAGCACATCAATCCCCTCATGCGTTTTGCCGAGCGCATTTATGGTCGCAACGCGCACGCGAGCGTCGGTATCACGGCTGATTTCAATTGCGTCGGATTCAGCAAGCATTCCCTGCCGCGTTAGACCTACCGCGCTAGCAGCTCGCACGCGCGGACTGGGCGATTTGAGACGAGTTACCAGAGCCGCTTTTGCCGGCTCACCGATGTCGCACAAAACATCGACTGCCAGTGCACGCGTCGCTTGTTCCGGGTCATTCAACAGTCGCAGGAACGCTTCCACTACCGGCTGGGGTTCGCTGATCGCTGTCAAGTCCGCTTTGGTCATTAACTGCAAGATTCGCCAATCGAGCGTTGGCTCGCGTCGCTCCAACAACTTTGTCAAAGTTGGGACCATTCGAGCAACTGTTTCCTTGCCGAGAGTATCTATCTTGGCTTCTAACTTATCCAAAACAATCGAAGTGTACAGTGGATTGTCTACTGAGGGCTCAATCGGATCATCAGCAACCGCGATTGCTGTCAGACAGACAATGCAGGCAAGCATCCTCATCGTAAAGCGCGTATTACAAGTCTTGTTGCTCACGTTAAGCTCTCTCCAGTTAGAATACGATTCTCACTGCCCAGGGATGCCATGGCCCCTAAATACTCTAAGAAATCCTAACACAAATTTGAGGACATTGCACCTGCGAAACATCTTTCACCGACGCCGTCGCCTTTACTCAATCGGCATCGGTCCTCCACGCTCTCGAAGAAGTGCCGCTAAATGGCCAGCGTGCATAGGTGGGCGTGTCCTGATCGCGATGACATGTGCAACAGGACGGTTCGTCCTGGTTCACCTACGGCGACCGCAATTAGGCGTGGATTCAACTTCTTCTCGCAGTCAAATTGATATCCACGACGGCCCCTTCTCTCTGACTCGCTCCCTTTGTGGCTACCTCGCTGGCTACCTTTTTGGCTGCCCTCTCCAATTTCACCCAGCTCAAGCGCGCGCTCACCGGTCACGCTTACGCTCAAGGAGCTGTTTGCGATCTTCGCTCTGAAGAAGCAATTACGCAGCGTTCCGTGGCAGACGCTGCCAGCGTCTGCTTGAGGCTTTGTGTAGGAAACAAAGTATTGCGATTTTTTGAAACGCGGACGCTGGCATTGCCGGCCGCCGCGGGGCTTGGTCTATCTTGAATAGCAACAGCCGAATTGCTGACACCGACACAACCGACAAGAGTCAAAGTAGTAGGCACATTCCATGTGCCGTTCACCAGGAATCACAGGAAATGCTTCTGAGCGAACGGCACGACGGAGCGTGCCTGCTACTTTTTCGGCTGTCTCCACACCAACCTCCAGCCTGCAAACCGGAGCGAATTGGTGGTCGGTGGTCGAACCCAAAGGATGGTACACTGGATGCGGCTCGTCACCTTCACAAGAATTGCTTGTTGGTCCAATCAAGGAAACACAAAATGCGGTTTCATTCGACGTACTTTTTCTTGGCTGTTTTTTTGTTTATGGTCTTTCGTGGTGCCGGAAGCAATCCACGACAAACGCTGGTAGCTCAAGAGCAAGATACGAGTGCGAGCGAGATATATGATGGGAAGACCATTAACGAATGGATCGCAGATTGGGACGCGGGTAATTTCAATGAAGCACAACAAGCTCAGAAAGCGCTGGTCAAGGTTGGTGCACCGGCAGTTCCCGAACTGATTCGTTTGGTGACAGAAAACCATCGGCATGCGGGCTATGCCATCAAAACGCTTGCCGCAATGGGCCCGTCATCCAAACCGGCATTGCCGGCATTGATCAAACTTGGTGAAAACAAGTCCGTGGAAGTACCTGACGGCTGGACCTGGAACATGCCAATTCGGGCAATTCTGTTCATGAGCTTTGCGGAAATGAACTGGGCCTCAAAAGAACTTCTGTCGCTTTTGGAGAAAGTTGGCGCGGACGAAACGGAAACGGAGCAGATCCGTGGAATGGCCGTGCGTAGTCTTGGCGGTATGGGTCGAGATGCGCTGCCCGTCCTGCGAAAGTTTTTGATGTCAGCAAACAAGAGCCTTCGCAACCACGCTGCGGCTGCAATTGTCACGATCGAAAAGAGCGAGGGAAAAAGCGAATCGGCCGCACGACAAGAGATCATTGATCAAAACCCCTTCGATGAAAATGTGCCGGATTACTTGGCGAACATGAAAGGCACTTTCAATCTTGGCAGCCTGCATGGACCGACTCAAACAGTCAAGGAGTTGTATCGAAGCCGTTTGTCCGAGAAACCCGACGCGCAGATTGCGTGGCAATTGGCGACGATTATCCGCAATGGCCTTTCAGGTACAGACATCGAGTGGGCCACTCCCAGCGACTCGTATCGATCCCGTTGGAATCGCGAGGATCCAGATGAAAGCTACATTACACTTGAGAGTGCTCTGAAGGTGGCATTCGAACACGCCAAACCAGAATCTGAATTGAAAAAGAAAGCTGGACTCTCACTCGCGAAACTATCGTTGCTGAGAGGTGATTGGGATGCGATGAACCAATACTTGGTAGCGCTTGGTCAGAAACCCATTCCAAACGAACGACGCAAGTCCTTGCCACCACCGCCGTTCGAATGGGATAACCTCGAAAAAGACTGGCAACCTGCGGCGAAGGATCTTTTATCGGGAACCAGCACCGTCGAATTTCGCTTCCTTTCTGACGATGAACGGTTGCATGGAATTCCGGGTATTCACGTTCTTGTTAAGCAGCGGCCCAAGGAAAATCCCGCACCCGTGTTTTTCGGCGGCATTAGCGTTGACACGCTTTTCCACGCCACGCAACCGATGCTAGAGGAGCCCTACGACTCATTCGGCTATCGGGCCCAGGATCGAGATCTTTGCCGCTACGGCTTTAGCAACGCAATCGGTCAAGTCCGCCTAGAAGGGCTGCCCGCTGGTCCGTACAAAATCGAGATTCTGGTGCCGACGGCAAATTTTGTCGCAAGCGGACAGACTTGGGACCTCTACGTCAAGACCGACGGGGGTGCTCAAATTGTAGACCGGCGTGATCCCCGTTCTGTCCCGGTCGATCAGCCACCCTACTTGGTCGAATTGCAAGAGGGAGCGGTAACGAAATACCCAATTCTCTATGTGCGGTCGCACATGACAACCAACGTGGAGGATTGGGATTCGGTTGACAAGGACTTTGTTCTCACGTGGAAAGCACCCAATCCTGCCGACGTGGACTTGTACAAGGTTAGACTAACATTGTCCGCTCCAATGCAACATCCAGATATGGTTCAGTCTTCGCCAGAGCTGGTTACCGAGACACAAGATGTTAAGGGAAACCAATGGCCGATCGGGGCTCGAGGAGTCGGCAAACTGCAGTTGGTGCCAGGCAACATCTACGTCGTCGAAGTCGATGCGATACGAAATGATCAAGTGGCGTGTCAGTTACCAAGGCGGAGAATCTGGGTTCCCTGGCAACACCGCGAATCTGAGCCGCCGCTACACGGCATGAACTCGTCCAGTCCAGCGTTTTATAACGATATTTGGCTAAGAACCAATGCCAACGGCGCGTCGCTCGAGGATCGATTGCCAACGCTAATCCGTGAATCCGCCAATTTGTTCGAAACAGAATACTATCGACTTGGTATGGCATGGCTGGATCTACACAAGAGCAAGCCAAACGCACTAGACGATCTACAACAGTTGATTTCGGAGTTGCCGGTTGGCAATGTCGTGCGTGCAACGGCCCAATCATTGATTGACACCCACACATCCGGTCAACCGAACCCAAACCGCCTCCAATTCGTTCCGCCTCCGCTAGACGATGGCAACCGCTGAAATCTCATTTGGGCACCACATCGCGCCGGTCACGTAAGCCGGTGTAACTTTGCATTCAAGTTTGGTCGCAAGGTTGGACCGTAAACGCAATGAAACGAATGATGGCAACTCCGAATGTTTCACACGCTCCGCTTGCGAGCCAGTTTTGTTTCGCTGAAAACTCGCTCCCTACTCCTCGTCTTCGGAGAGTGAAGTGAAGGGGATGATGGGTGGACTTTACAGGCAATTCGGCCCATCATCCCCCGACCCCTTCTCCCCAGAAGACTGGGGCGAGGGGGGGGGCCTGTCTTCTTGTCGTTTGTTCGAGAGCGGGAGAATGGAAGACGCATCGATGCGGATTTTGCCGTTTGCTAATGTCCAGCCATTTGCAAAAAGTGTTTTTTGGCGCACTGCCCAGGGGGGGACTAGGCAACTTTCGATTCAGGGCACTGCAGTTGGTTTGGAGTTTCAGAGTTCAGGTCGTTTGAATCACTTGTAGAATCTTTTCAAGCAATCGTTTACGAAGTCCAATCAGTCGATCGCCGTTAATTCAAGGCTACTTTTGGTGCAGGTGTTGCGGTGGTGGTTGGTGGTTCGACTTCTGTGCCTGCGATGCTGCGAATATAGTTTACTAAGTGCCACATGTCGGTTTCTGTGATGCCGGGTTGGTCGGGCGAATCCACTACGGATGCTGCTGGCATCGGAGCACCTGCTATGCCGTATCGAATGCGTCTGTAGATGTCGATCGGTTCGCGACCACCGCGAAACTTGCCTTCAAGCAGATTTCGGACGAGCATCGTTTGAGGCTTCATTGCCCCCATCGCTTGCAGAGGAGCAATTGCTTGCGGGTCTGCAGGATCGATCTGAATCTGCTTGGTCCATTCCTTCGTCCAGTCATCGTAATCCGGCAATTGTTTGCCATCGCCTCGCGCCGACTCGCCATGGCATTTCGCGCAAGCCGATGCTTCGTTCAAAAATACTTGACGACCCCGAGCGATCAATTCTGCAAGCTTTGTTGGATCAATATTTTGCGTGAGCCCTTCGACGGGGACTTCTGCTGGAGGACTAAATTCGACGACTTGCTCCTCGGCTTCGAGCCATTCGTCTGCGATCTCCTTCAGCAGTTCTGAGGCATCGTACTCTTCTTCCTCAGCGATATTACTCAACATCCTTCTTTCTAGTTCGCCACGCAACGACAAGTAAATCGCGTACTGCGTGACTGATTCGATTTGCTCCGGAGTGAATTGCTCTTTGAAAACGGGCATTTGCGTTCCGAGCATTCCATTTGCGACCGTTCGAATCATATCGCTGTGCGTAGGTTTCGAATTGCGAGGGGTCGATTTGTACTTGAAGAGTCCGCGTCGAAAGTCTCGCGGATAGGGATTCTGCGAAGCGGCAACTGTGCCACGACCTTGCCCTGTTTCGCCGTGGCAGTTGGTGCAAAACTGCCGATATAATCCCGTCTTGCCCGGGGTTTTACCTTCGGCAGCAGGCCCAGCGGCAGCCGTCAAGCGATCGAGCGACAACATGTCCTTGTAGTCATCTTCGAGCAACGCAGCCGGGATCTTGGGATGGTCCGGCGTACCAAACATCTCTTCAAGCTTTACAAATGTGTCCGCCAGCGGCTGCTTCAATTGCCCCGGATCAAGGTCATTCACAGTCTCCAAGACCGTCGTATAAACATAGTTGGGTTCGAACGCTTCGGGCGGTTCCGAGTAGTTTTGACAACCGGCCAAGCTAATCAAGCCGACAACCATAGTTAAGGCGATGGAAAATCTCATGGGACTACTTCTCCGAATCCGTACTATCTCAAAAATCTATCCATAATGATCTTGGCATTCCGAACGTTTTGGCCAATACCATCGCTATTGAACTGCATATCACCATTTGCGGTTACCCGGTAATTCGCGACGCCCATCACAGGCTAAGCGGTCATTTTAAATAAAAGATTGCAAATCGAAAACGTCCCCGGCGGGTCTGCGACAAAATCCCTGTTGCAAATCTACTTGGCGCTCAATTCGTGGACAATGTCGATTAAAGCGCGAACATTATCGACAGGCGTCGAAGGCAATATGCCGTGGCCAACATTGAAAATGTGACCCGCACGACCACGAGCTTCATCCAATACACGTTGAGCTTCGCGACGAATGGTGGCTAGGTCGGTAAGTAAAATGGTCGGGTCCAAGTTGCCTTGTACTGCTCGATCCGTGCCTACGATATCCCACGCCGCATCGAGCGAAATCCGCCAATCGATACCAACGACCGTGCGTTGATCGCCTCGCAACATCGGCAGCAGAACCGGATTGCCCGTGGCAAAATTGATGACCGGCACTCCCGGTATCAACGACTCCAAAATGTGAACCATGTGGGGTAACACGTAACGCTGGTAGTCGGCCGGCCCCAAACATCCAGCCCACGAATCGAACAATTGCACGCACTGTGCTCCAGCCATGATCTGACCGTTAAGATACAGGCTGATTGACGAAACCAATCGCTCCATGAGAGCATTCCAAGCTTGCGGATCACCCTGCATCATTCGTTTTGTCGAAAGATAGTTTCGGCTCGAACCACCTTCGATCATGTAACTTGCCAAAGTAAACGGCGAGCCGCTAAAACCAATCACCGGGATATTTTTGGGCAACGCAGCTCGGGTCATTCGCACGGTATCCATTACGAACTGCAACTGTTCTGTGGACTCGAGCGGCGTAATGCGATCGATATCGGCCACGGTGCGGATGGGATTGTGGATCACGGGACCGTCGCCTTTGGTAAATTCAAGCTGCAATCCCATCGGTTCAAGAATCGGTAATAGATCCGAAAAGATAATTGCGGCGTCGACTCCGAGTTTCTCGACGGCTGTCACCATGACTTCGGTGCAAAGCGCTGGGTTCTTGCAAAGTTCCAAAAAGCTGACTTTGTCGCGTACACGGCGGTACTCTTCCATGTAACGCCCCGCTTGTCGCATCAGCCAGATCGGCGTGACACTCGAAGGTTGACGACGGCATGCTCGCATGAAGGGATTGTCTTCGTAAACTTGGTCTGTCAAACCTGTTTCGCCCGCATCGGCTCCCGCCCGCATTTTGGGCATGGATTGCCAAAGCCTTTTTGGATGCAACAATCGCTGAGACTTTTCTGCGGCTGTTTGCACCAGATGACCCATTTTGGGATGGGCCGGTTCGACATCGACGGGCAATTCGAGATGCTGCATCATCTCCGTAGTCGTAGGTCCGATCGAAGCGACGACCATGCTGCGTAAGGCTTCGCGAAAAGCCTCTTCCATCTGAAGCTGATTTGCAAGCCTCAAAATATTAACGGCTTGGTGAGCGCTTGTGATCATCAAGACATCGCGTTCACCCGCGACGATAGCCCGAAGATTCGATTCGAGCGGTTCAATGTCCTCGGGCAATTCCCATTGGTAAACTCGCACATTCACGACGCGTGCCCCGCGAGCCTCCAAGCCGGCTACTAACGAATAGTTCGTGATGCCGTATTCTTGAATGCCGACGGTTTGGTTGACGATAGGAACGTGCTGGTCGATGACTTGCAAAACCTCCCGCCACGTGTTGGGCTCCGGCGCGCGAAAGGACGGTTGCAATCCGACTTCTTTCATTGCGGCGACAGGCTTCGGACCGCGTGCAATGGTGACCGTATCTGCGAGTGCATTCAGAAACCGTTGTCGATCCATCTGGCGTTCGACGACGGCTATGAGATGTTTGAACCCAACGCCGGTCAAAAAGATCGTGATGCCGATTTCGCCTGTAGTGACTCGGTATGCAAAGTCGATCGCTTCGCGGTTTTCTTCAATCGGAACTTCGCGCATGGAGGGGCTGACAAAGGGAATGCCGCCATACCGTTCGATGAGTCGAACCATATCGTCTCGACGACGGCTTTCCAAAGCAGCTACACGCAGACCGTTAAAACTTGGGGAGGCTTCGCTCATGCAATAATCTTTCTCGAACACGATTCTTAAGTTCTTACGGCAATATTGTAGAGAATCGAGGTGCATTCACCCAAGCCGGGTTGGCTGAAATCGAGAATTGACTAGGCTGATAATCCACTAATCAGTCGGCATGCACGTTGTAAATTGCACAGTGTACCGAGCGCGACACCGATCGATTAATTAACTTCGTTGAATTTCTAAAACTGAATTTGTGAATCAATAAATCGTATGAACGAAGACATTTTCGATTCTATTCGTCAAGAAACGCTATCCGCAGGTCCGTTGGCAGCCGCCGGTAAATTGGTGGCTTGGTTTCGCGGAAAAGGTGACCTTCGAGAATTGTTCGAAGCCTTAAAAATGCAGAGCCGAATTAAGCTTGGCATTTCTGCTGTGGCTGTCGAAGGCGATGCGCCATTGACAAGCCAGCAGCAGGACGTCTTGGAACGCGATCTCATTGACGCTTGCCGCGAAGTTGGTGTGGGATTTTTGAAACGTGGAAACCTTGAGGAAGGCTGGATGTACATGCGTCCCGTCGGCGATCGTGCTGCGACCGCCGAGGCATTGGCTCAAGTGCCCGTGACTGGCGACAATTTGGACGCGATGTTGCAATTGTTGGTTCACGAAGCGATCGACGTGGCGCGAGGAACGCGACTATCCCTCGAGCATCGTGGGACATGTAATACCATCACGATGATGGAGTCGGTCGTGCGAATGCGCGGTAGACCTGAACAGCAAGCTGGCGTTCGTGAACTGGTTTTGCATGTACATCACGAATTGCTGACAAGTTTGAAAAATGATATTGCACGTCGCGAAAATGAAGCTCCCAAGGACATGCTGATCGAGCCGATCCTGAACGCACGGCCGGGCTTGCTGCGCGATGGCACTTACCATTTGGATACAACACACTTGGCGGCAACGGTCCGCTTTGCTCGCGTGCTTGACGATAGCGAAGCGTTGCGGATGGCGTTGGATTTGGCGAGCTACGGCAGGCAGCTTCATCCGCAGTATCAATATCCGTCGGAGGAGCCTTTCGCGGACTTGTACCCGGCGTCGATTGCCTTCTTGCGAGCACTGCTTGGCCAGCAAGTTGACGCGGCCTTGCGTCTATTTCAGCAGCGTGCGGAGTCGCTCGATACTCAGGAGCACGGAACCGTTGCGATCGAAACGTACGTCGATTTGCTGGCACGCGTGAATCGACCGAATGACGCGATCCAAGCTCTCATTCGCATGATGCCTCAAGGGATGCGACCGATCGGCATCGCGCCTTCATTGCTTGAGATTTGCCAAGTCGCAAACAATTTCCAACCGATGGTCGAACAGAGCTTGGCTCGCCGCGACGTAATCGGCTACGCAGCCGGCCTCCTCCAGCCAGCCACGCTTCCGAAGGCTTGAGACGTTTTCTCCTTTGGCCGTTTTCCTCCTGGCAAGGCGCCTCGTGACAAGACGCCTCGTGACAAGGCTCCGACCTTGCTACGCACTGCATGACAGGCTCCGGCCTGTCCTGCGTCACTGGCAGCCAAGTCGCAGGCAGGAGCCTGCTGCTCAGCGGTTAGCAAGGCTGGAGCCTTGCTACCAGGTCAACGTTGTGAGAGGTGGTGGGTTGCACTATAATAGGACTGCACTTCAATCCCGCCTTCTATTCCTGCCTGGCAGATGTTCTTTATGACTGCGATTAGAAATCTCTTTAGCCGCTTTGCTGCGATCCTGGGCTCCATTTCTGCGGGCATGTTCGTCGCCCACAGTATGGCGGGCGAGCCGATTCGATTTAATCGCGACATTCGTCCGCTCCTATCGCAAAATTGCTTTCAGTGTCACGGGCCAGATGCGAAGAACCGGAAAGCTGACTTGCGGTTGGATACTGAAGACGGGATTCAAGCGGCTTTTGGTGGCGGTTTGGAGCAGAGTGAGGGTTGGAAACGACTGATGTCATCCGACCCCGACCTCAAGATGCCGCCACCCGACGCAAACAAAGAACTCAAAGAACCCAATATCGACATCATTCGCGAGTGGATTAATGCTGGCTCCGTCTGGCAAGGCCACTGGGCGTTCATTCCTCCTGCCAAATCTCCATTACCTCAAGTCAGCTCGACAGAGCAAATTACAACTCCGATCGACGCGTTTGTGCTTGCTCGACTCGAACAAGACCATCACAGCTTTAGCCCGCCTGCAGATCGGGAACGGCTCTTGCGGCGCGTCACGTTTGACTTGACGGGACTCCCGCCAACGATTGGTGAGATTGACGCATTTCTTGCCGATGAAAGCTCGAATGCTTTCGAAAAAGTCGTCGACCGATTGCTTGCTTCGCGTCATTACGGCGAACGCATGGCTGTAGCTTGGTTGGACGCAGCGCGTTATGGCGATACGAGTGTTTTTCATGCCGACGGACCTCGCGATATGTGGCCTTGGCGTGATTGGGTTATCAATGCGTTTAACGACAACAAGCCTTACGATCAATTTACTGTGGAACAACTTGCAGGCGATTTGCTGCCCGACGCGACGGTAAGCCAAAAGATCGCGACGGGGTTTAACCGCAATAATGCGACTACGGACGAAGGTGGCGCGATCGAGGAAGAATTTCGCGTCGAGTATGCCGTAGACCGCGTCAAGACTACGTCGCTCGTATGGCTTGGTTTGACGATGGAGTGTGCGCAATGCCACGACCACAAATATGATCCGATTTCGCAAAACGATTACTATCGCTTTTTCGCGTACTTCAATCAGTCCGCGGACCCTGGCATGCAAACACGCGGCGGAAATCAATCGCCGACCGAGAACATCTACGACGATCTGTCTTTGAAGAAAGCCGAAGCATTAAAACAACAACTGCCAGACCTCGAAGCAAAGCTAAAGCAGCGAAGCGAGGCGGCGATGCCTGAATTCGAAACTTGGGCCCAGCAAGCAGCGATCGCGGCGCATAACCAACCGCTGCTACCAAGTGACTTGATCGTTCGTATTCCGCTTGATGAACAAAGCGGCGAAGAGATTGCCCTCATAGCAGGCACGGGTAACTTGACAGGCAAAGTCTCCGGCAACGCGAATTGGGTCACTGGCAAACAAACAGGCGGCGTGCAATTGACAGGTGGGGCTTATATTGACGCAGGGCAAATCGGCAGCTTTGAGCGAACGGATGCATTCAGTTACGGCGCGTGGATCAAACCCGAAGGCGGCGGCAACGGCGCGCCCATCGCTCGCATGGATGACAACAACGCTCATCGCGGTTACGACATCTTTGTTTCGGGCAATCGCGTGTCGGTTCACATCATTAGTGCTTGGCCAAGCAACTCCTTGAAAGTTGTTAGCAAAGAAGCGATTACCGCTGACGATTGGAGTCACGTGTTTGTTACGTACGACGGATCGAGCAAAGCGTCGGGTATTGGCCTTTACTTCAATGGCAAGAAGCAGGAATGGACAGTTGCCCAAGACCAGCTTACGGAATCCATCGTTACCGACAAGCCATTTTATATTGGTCGAAGAAATCCTGGTTCGTCATTCACGGGCAGCGTTGATGACGTGCAAATCTACTCGCGAGCTTTGACAGAAGCCGAAGTTGCTGCTGTAGCAGGTGCGGATCCCATCGCGCCGATACTTGTCAAGTCACCCGATTCCCGTAACGAGTCGGAACGCAACACGCTTGTATCGCATTTTCTTAATTCGCTCGATGAACCGTACAAACAACTGAGCAAAGAGTTTTCGCATCTCAAAAAGGACATTGAGGCTGCTGAAAAGCCGATTAGCACGGTCATGGTGATGAAGGATTTACCTTCGCCAAGAATGACCTACGTGTTGGATCGTGGAAATTATCAATCGCCCAATAAAGATCAACCGCTACAGCCAGGGGTTCCCGCCGCGTTGCCCGCACTGCCAAGCGATGCTCCGGCCACGCGGTTGTCGTTAGCGCAGTGGATTGTTCGTCCCGATCATCCGCTAACTGCTCGCGTCGCGGTGAATCGCTTCTGGGAAATGTTCATGGGTAATGGGCTCGTTCGAACTGTCGAGGATTTTGGTGCCCAGGGTGAAATGCCAAGCAACGAACTTTTGCTCGATTGGTTGGCAAGCGACTTTGTCGAAAACGCTTGGGATGTGAAACGGTTCGTCAAACAGATGGTCATGTCGACAACTTACCGCCAATCGTCACGCGTCACTCCGGCATTGATGGAATACGATCCGGAAAATCTGTTCCTGGCACGAGGTCCGCGATTTCGATTGCAGGGAGAGTTTGTTCGCGACAATGCTTTGGCGGCAAGCGGGCTTTTGGTTCCCACGATAGGCGGGCCGAGTGTCAAGCCGTATCAACCTCCAGGCTTGTGGGAAGAAGTCAGCATTGGCGGCGATCGCTTTGTTCAAGATCACGGCGACAAACTTTATCGGCGAAGCATCTACACGTACCTTAAGCGATCGGCACCGCCTCCTACGATGCAGATTTTTGACGCACCAACTCGCGAAAAATGCGTGCTTCGTCGTTCACGGACGAACACGCCTTTACAAGCTTTGGTGACAATGAACGATCCACAATTCGTCGAGGCGTCACGAAATCTTGCAGAGCGAGCAATCAAGCAAAGCAGTTCGCTGGATGAGCAAATTATCTTTGCCTATCGCATAGCGACGGGTCAAAAGCCGTCACAGTTTGCACTGGACTCGCTCAAGCAATCCTTTGAAAATGAACATTCTGTTTTTCAAGCGAACGCGGATCGAGCGACAAAACTAATCACGATCGGTGAATCGGTGCGCGATTCGACTATAGATGCCGGCCAACACGCAGCTATGACCGTTGTGTGCAGCATTATCTTGAATTTAGACATCACGTTGACACGCAGCTAATCCAAGCCATAGAAAAGGTCCCAATCCATGAATCCCCTTGAGCAATCGGCAGTACTCATAACGCGTCGCCAAGCACTTGCAGATGATTCGCGACCGATTGGACACCCGCCGCACCTTCTTGAAGCAACTGGCCGCCGC